>NZ_JAEFCE010000046.1:0-41692 GCF_016406055.1 Vibrio sp. IB15 | reverse complement strand
CTTACTACCGTTTTTGTTTTTAGTTCCCGCTAATCCGCGATGAACCAATAAAAAGCGCCATTCCTACAATAGGAATGGCGCTTGTTTATATTTAGCGAGTAATCGTTAATTAAAGAAACCTTTCAATAAACCATCTACGGCTTCTTTGGTCTTCTCATCTTTAATCTTGTCCGTTAGCTTGTTAACACCACGGTCAATCTCTTTCTGTGCTTTTTGTTTCAATACATCATCAAAAACAAGTGCAAATTTCGGGTCAGCCCATTGGCCAGTCACCTTAATCGGAATCGTCACATCTTTCAGGTCATCAATACTCTTACCGCCCTGACCTTCCAATGAGCCAACAATCGATGTTCTTACTAAGAAATCTACCGTTTCATTAATGAAGTTAGCTTTGCCTTGGCCTGTAACGCGTAGTAATGGTGATTGTGCCGACAAGTCATTCGTTGAAACCCAACCTTTATCAACCTTAAGCGTCGCTTTCATCGCACTAAAATCAGTCTTTTTAGCTTCATTTGTGCTTTCAACTTTTTCGCCTTTGATCTTCGCGTAATTCTCACGAATCAGTTGTGCAACGTTGATGCCGTTAACCGCACCATCTTCAAAGTTAATCGCGATAGTACCAACTAAGTTCTTTTTGATTCCTGTTGGTGTAAGGCTCTTACCTTTCACATTAACATCGATATTACCCGTACCTTCAAGCATATCGTTACCGGCAACATCAACCAATAATGGCTGAACTTTCACACCTTTAATTCTCTTCTTAGCAGTGTAAGTCGCTGGTGTTTTACGAGCGTCTAGTTTCGCTGTCGCAGAGATAGAACCTTGGTAAAGGTTTGATGTGAATGAAGTCAATTCAGCAACACCACGGTTAACAGAGAATGCCGTTTTAACATTCTGCATTTTCGCATTGTTCGCTTTGAACTTATCGATCGTTATATCACCTTTCACATCAAGCGTTTTCAATGCTGATAGGTCAGGTTCAACTTCTTTCACTGGCCCTGAGCTGCCTGACTTTGACGTTGAGCCACCAGCAGAACCAGAAGGCGCCGTGCTCGCGGTTTCTGTTGAATTACCTAAACCTAGGAACTCGTCTAAATCAATGTTCGGACTATGCAGCGAGAAACGAACTTTTGGTATTTCTGATAGAGTAACGTCGGCCTTACCGTCTAATGCAATAGAGTTAGCTTGTAGCTTCTCTAGCACAAAGCTCAAATGGCTCTTCGTTAGATCAAAGCTAAGATCAGACAACATGTCGACTTTCATTGGTGACTGAGGAAGCGTGTCACCCTTGAACATAGAGTCTAACGTTAACTTGTTCAGTGTCACTTTTGAAATTGCTTTATCAACCGTCAGCTCACCGACACCTTTCAGGTCTAAATCTAGACCAGCAGCTTTACCAACCACAGCGTAAGTCAGTTGGTTAACCTTATCGAACTCAAACGTATCTAAACCAAGCTTTACGGAGTCAATTGACGTCGTTGGGTCATTAAAATTAGCGTTTAGGTCGATATTACGTAGCGCATAGCTTGCAAAGCCTTCAGCCAGTTTGAACTCAGCGCTACCGTTGGCTGAGAATTTTTGCTGGTTGTTCTCACCAGACGCATCAAAATTTGCCGTAGTCCACGTGTCTACTGCGAACTCAGATAGGTTCAAAGACACATCGTAGAGCTTAGTGAAAGAACCGGCTTGCTTGTCGTCCATTTCAAATAGTGCGTTTGAAATGGTTACGCCTGCTAGATTAATCGTCCAGCCAGATGCCTCAGATGCGCTTTGCTCTTGTGGAGCCTGCGCAGGCTCAGACGTTGTCTCAGCAGCTGGAGCCGACGCATCAGATGCCGATGCTTGCGTCAGCGCATCAATATTTTTACGGCCATCTTTAAGCGTCTCTAAGTAGAATTCAGCGCCATCTAGAGTGATGTTACCGATCTCTAGTTGGTTACTAAATAGCGGAGTAACCGAAACGTCAACGCCAACGGTATCAACCTTAAATAGATTAGGTTGGGTAAACCCTTCTGGGTTGCGTAATTCAGTTTGACCAAGTTCGAAGCCAATAGATGGGAAGAATTGCCAGCTGATATCACCCTCGATAACTAGCTCAAGGCCGGTGTGCTTCTGGGCTTGTTCGACAATTAATGGCTTAAATTGGTTGGGATTCACTAACAGTAGTAGTGCCAAAATTGCTGCAACAACAATAAACACTGGCACAGCTATGAAAATGAGTAGTTTCTTCATCCGCATATTCCTTACTTAGATTCCAAAAGAAAGTGGCACTATAAAAGTGCCACTGATTCGGTAAAAAATAAAGCTAAGTGAGTCACTTAGACAAAACTTTTATTCGATTAAGACTTCAACAACTTCGCAATGTGCGCTTTCAGTACATCAATCGCGATACGGTTTTTACCACCACGAGGAACGATGATGTCTGCATGTTGTTTTGAAGGCTCGATAAACTGCATGAACATTGGACGTACTGTTTCTTGGTATTGCTTTAGTACTGTATCCATTGTGCGACCACGCTCTTCAACGTCGCGCTTAACACGGCGTAGTAGACAGATGTCTAGTGGTGTATCCATGAACACACTTGCGTGCATTAGGTTACGAAGACGTGGGTCTGTTAATAGCAGAATACCTTCTAAAATGATCACTTTCTTAGGAGTAAGTGTAGTCGTTTCAGAAGTACGTGTATGTTCTGTGTAGCTGTACTCTGGTACTTCTACAGCATTGCCGCTCATCAGCTGCTGTAAATGCTCACATAACAGATCATGGTCCAGTGCATTTGGATGATCGTAGTTAGTTTTAACACGCTCTTCCATACTCAAGTGGCTTTGGTCGCTGTAATAGCAATCTTCCGTGATAACACCAATTTGATGGTCGCCTACTTTTTCGCGCAGCTCATTATAAATCGTACTAGCAATCAGACTTTTTCCTGAAGCTGAAGCGCCAGCGATACCTACGATGACACATTGATTATTATCAGACATTATTTTGCACCCGATATGGTTTGGTGGTGGGAATAGATAAACCGCCTGATTATAGGGGCTAAAGCACCGAGATTCTAGTCGCCATTTTAGCAAATTGCAGTCAAATTGATGATCTCAATACATTTACTTAAGACAATCGTTTGCTTTCAAATAACTTGCCTACAACTATTTGCACAGGCTTGCCAACTACCAAACCAACAAACGATAGTTGTGCAAAAACCACGGGCTGTTTATCTAAACCACTGATTATCTATACCGCGTTGAGGTTCGCGCTTACTATTCAACCATAGAAAAGTTGATCGCTTCTGGGCGCGCTTTACCCGTCCAAAACATTTTAGCCGCGACATTTTCAGCAAGCTCAAGGTAGTGACGTGTATGTTCGCTATCAGGGCGACGCACTACCGTCGGGCAACCGGCATCGATGTCTTCGCGAACATCAATATGCAGTGGGATTTGCGCTAAGATATCGAGGTAAAACTCTTCAGACATAGCCTCTGCGCCACCAGCGCCAAAGATATGCTCTTTCTCACCACAGTGACTACATATATGGTAGCTCATGTTTTCAACTAAGCCTGCTACAGGCACACTCACTTTATCGAACATCGCGACACCTTTACGTGCGTCTGCTAAAGCCAGATCTTGAGGAGTAGTCACAACCACCGCACCGGTTACCGGAATTTGTTGAGATAGAGTTAACTGGATATCACCCGTGCCCGGTGGCATATCAATCACAAGGTAATCCAGCTCTGGCCATATGGTTTCATTCACAAGCTGACCTAGCGCTTTTGCCGCCATCGGACCACGCCAAATAGCAGCGTCATCTTTCGATACAAGGTAGCCAATTGAATGCGTGAAAATACCGTGCGCTTCGATTGGCATCATCCACTTATTGTTTTGCACTTCTGGCTTCGCATCTAGTTGTCCTAGCATCATGGGGACCGATGGGCCGTAGATGTCCGCATCCAATAAACCGACTTTTGAGCCTGACTTAGATAAAGCCAGCGCAAGGTTAACTGAAGTCGTTGATTTGCCCACCCCGCCCTTGGCAGAAGTGACAGCAATAATATTCTTCACACCTTTAAGTGGCGTTGATACCGTCGTTTCAAGTGCCGATGGCTTGACCTTCACTTCAAATTGAAAAGCACTCACAAGCTTTTGTTCAATCTGAGCGTTAATCCAATTTTCCAGGTCAACAGCAAGCTGATTCGCAGCGAAAGGCAAAGTAAGAACAAACGATCCACGAGGATCAACAGAGACAATGTTTTGGTGTAGCGCCCACTCCGGGATGAGGATTGGTGACTCAAACTCATTCAACCATGAACAGAAATCTTGCTTCGAAGTAAAGTTACGCATTGGGGCTCCTTTTTTTATTTATGCTATCACCCACGAGATGAAGACTGAACCCCTAAAAAACTAGGGGAATCCTTTGTCTGATACCTTGGCGTATCACACGTTATAAAGTAGTATTACCAATCAAATTTATACCTATCAAAAAAGCGAATTATTAAGTATGGCAACTGATCCAAGACAACTTTTGGTAACTTGTGCGCTTCCGTACGCTAACGGCTCTATTCACCTTGGCCATATGCTTGAGCATATCCAAGCTGATATCTGGGTTCGATACCAGCGTATGCGTGGCAACACTGTAAACTTCATCTGTGCTGACGATGCTCACGGCACGCCAATTATGCTTAAAGCTCAACAGATGGGTATCACGCCAGAAGAGATGATCGCTGCTGTTAGTGAAGAGCACCAAAAAGACTTCGCTGGCTTTGATATCAGCTTTGATAACTACCACAGCACACACAGCGACGAGAACCGTGAACTGGCTTCTCACATCTACCTAGAACTTAAAAAGAACGGTTTCATTTCTAGCCGTACTATTTCTCAGCTTTTCGACCCTGAGAAAGAGATGTTCTTACCAGACCGTTTCGTAAAAGGTACTTGCCCTAAGTGTAAGTCAGAAGACCAGTACGGTGATAACTGTGATAACTGTGGTGAGACATACAGCCCAACTGAGCTAATCGATCCTAAGTCAGCAGTTTCTGGCGCAACTCCAGTAATGAAAGACTCTGAGCACTTCTTCTTCGATCTACCTCAGTTTGAAAGCATGCTAAAAGAGTGGACACGTTCTGGCTCACTGCAAGCTGAAACAGCAAACAAAATGCAAGAGTGGTTCGAGTCTGGTCTACAACAGTGGGACATCTCTCGTGATGCACCATACTTTGGCTTCGAGATCCCAGGCGAAAAAGACAAGTTCTTCTACGTATGGCTAGATGCACCAATCGGCTACATGGGCTCATTCAAGAACCTATGTGACAAGCGCGACGATCTAGACTTTAACGAGTACTGGAAGAAAGATAGCACCGCTGAGCTTTACCACTTCATCGGTAAAGACATCGTTTACTTCCACAGCCTATTCTGGCCTGCAATGCTAGAAGGTTCTGGTTTCCGTAAGCCAAACAACGTATTCGTACACGGCTACGTGACTGTAAACGGCGCGAAGATGTCTAAGTCTAAAGGTACTTTCATTAAAGCAAGTACGTACCTAAATCACCTAGACCCTGAATGTCTACGTTACTACTACGCTGCGAAACTAAACAGCCGTATCGATGACCTTGACCTTAACCTTGCAGACTTCACTCAACGCGTAAACGCTGACGTAGTAAACAAGATTGTTAACTTAGCTTCTCGTAACGCTGGCTTCATCACTAAGCGCTTCGAAGGCAAGCTAGCCGCTGAATTTGCAGAACCAGAGCTATACAACGAATTCGTTGCTGCTGCAGAGCGTATCGGTGAGCTATACGAAACGCGTGAATTCAGCCGTGCTATCCGTGAGATCACTGCACTAGCAGATAAAGCGAACCAGTACATCGACGAAAAAGCACCTTGGGTTCTTGCAAAAGAAGAAGGTAAAGAGAAAGAGCTTCAAGAAGTTTCTTCTGTTGGTATCAACCTATTCCGCGTCCTAATGGCTTACCTGAAACCAGTGATGCCTGAACTTGCGGCTCGCACTGAAGCTTTCCTAAACGAAGAGCTAACGTGGGAAGGTGTTGCTACTCCACTAACTGATCACGAAATCACTAAGTTCAAAGCGCTATTTAGCCGCATTGATCCTAAGAAAGTGGAAGCGATGATTGAGTCTTCTAAAGAAGACGCAGCAGCAGAAATGGCAGCTAAAGAGAAAGCGGAAGCTGAGAAAGAAAAAGCAAGCCAAACTGAGCTAGACAAAGAGCCAATCGCTGAAGAGATTGAATTTGACGCTTTCGCAGCGGTTGATATGCGTATTGCTCGTATCATCTCATGTGAAGAAGTGCCAAAAGCGAACAAACTACTGAAGTTCCAACTGGACATCGGTGGTGAGACTCGACAAGTATTCTCTGGCATCAAGTCAGCATACAAACCTGAAGAGCTAGAAGGCAAACTAACTGTTATGGTTGCAAACCTAAAACCTCGTAAGATGAAGTTTGGTATGTCTGAAGGCATGATCCTAGCAGCGGGCCCTGGCGGCAGCGACCTATGGATCCTTGAGCCACACGAAGGTGCTCAACCGGGTATGCGTGTAATGTAATTCTGGCGTCTGTCAGATAAAGCATTCATTGCCAAATCCCTGATGTAACTTAACTTGAAAGAGTTAATAGCATCGGGGATTTTTTATATCTATCGAAAATCGGCGTTCTCTGTTAGAGTCGCCGTCAACTATGCTAAGTAAAGTATGACAAGGTTATCTGCAGCAATACGCCGTTTGAAGCCACTTTACTCTCTAAACCTTTTTAGGACACCTCTGTGACTAACAACGAAATCTTGCGTCGTATTCAACACGCACTAAACCTTAAGAACGCACAAATCATCAAAGCTATTGAGCAAGCGGATGTCACTGTTGCCCACGACCAAGTGATTAACTGGCTAAAAGCGGATAACGATAAGTCATGCTCTAAGATGAAAGACAAAGAGTTAGCGGTATTCCTAAATGGTTTCATCAACCTTAAGCGCGGTAAAAAAGAAGGGGCTCAGCCAAAGCCTGAAGTTGCACTTACCAACAACATGATTTTCATGAAGCTACGTATTGCGTTGAACATGAAAGCAGAAGACGTGCTCGATGTATTAGAAGTGGTGGGTATCAGCCTAAGCAAATACGAAATTGGTGCCTACTTCCGCAAGCCTGAAAACAAAAACTACAAAGTATGTGAAGACCAATTGCTTTGTGATTTCCTAAATGGTGTTCAGTTTACTAACCGCCCAGACTCAGAAGAGTTCGCAGGTTAACTACTAGGGCGTGTTGACCTTTCGAGCTGGTTTTTGCAGCGAGTTGCTGGGTATTTATACAAGGCAGAGGCTTTGACGTGTAGCTAGCCTACATGAGAAGCCGATAACGCAGTAGAAATGACAAGCAAACGCTGCCCGAAGGGTTCGGCTAAAAGCGTTTTACTCTTTGTTGAGGGGGATTTGCTTAGAATGACTAGGCTACTTCCCCCTCGCCGCGATTAAAACGCTTTTATCTCGAACAAAATTTAACCACGAAAGATCAACACGCCCTAATCTACTAGCAAATTAGCCACACTCTTGATAAATAAAAAGCGGCGAGATAATTAAATTATCTCGCCGCTTTTCTTTGTTCCTACTTTAGAGACTGACTAAGTCAACCAAAATATTAGCTGTCGTCTTCCGTAAAGTTCGTTGGTAACGTCGTTTTCATTTCGTTCCAGATCTGTGCACTTGCGATACCGTAATTACGAATAACCAAAGGCAAGTTTTCACGTTGGCCGCTTTCACAGATAACAAACAGCTCTTTATAGAACTCCATCGCTAGGCGACGCGCTTCAGGATTAGAGAAGTAGTAGCTACCGATACGATCGTAAAGCTTACGTACGCCATTAAAGATCAGACCGTAAATTTGGTTACCTGAATGGAACGCTAAGCGTTGGAACAACATGTAGTCGTAAAAGTTAAACGTCTTCGCAATTAAGATCGTCTGACGTTTTGCTTCGTCTTTCTCTGTGTCTTCTTTAACTGCTTGCTTGATCTTGTCTGCATACGGAGACGAATCTAGGAAGTCATCCCATGTAGGTGCCGCAAGTAGCGCTTCACACGATTCAATCACATTACTGATTGTACGCTCTGAAGCCTCTTTATTTGCTTTGAATGCATAACGCATGAAAATCGGGCTGATATTAGTACGAGCAGCAAGCAGGTCTTCTACCATCTTGCTTGCGTTATCAACATCCAGCGTCATTAGCGTATCAAGGATATGAAGGCCTGATGTCTCCATAAACTGGTTAACTTTAGTTGGTTTGCCATGTTGGATTGTTAACCAACCATCACGAGCAAGACGTTGTAGTACTTCACGAAGCGTAGTACGTGTAACACCAATTAGCTCAGAAAGCTCACGCTCTGCTGGCAAGATAGAACCTGGAGGGAAACGGCCATTCCAAATACTTTCAATGATATACTTTTCTGCAAATCCTGCCGGGCTCTTCGCCTTAATGACCATCTACACTTCAATCCAATTAAATTATTTTCTTCTAATTTACTCATCATACCACTAGTAAAGGCGAGCGGAAACACCCTCAAAAATTTTACTCCCCCAAAACACCAATAGAGCTAAAGCTCTAAAGTTAAGCTCATGTTTCCGTCCAAGGTTTGCAAAGCAAGTCTATATAAACCAGCATTTCAACAAATAATTAACACAATAAATCTTCTTTAAAATCAACGATATTGGTCATATTTTCAAAGCCACCAAATTGCAACATTAAGTTGTAATAATCATATATAAACCGTCTTTATTCTGTAAATTTCAATCATTTCGCTGAAATATTGATTCTAGTCGGTTTTTATCACATTTTAAGTGGTATGCTTCCGCTACTTTGATCGCGTTTCTCACACAAAAAAGAGGTATTTTAGGTGCTACAGGGCTTTTCCTGTTGACTAAATGTTATCTAAGAGTAGAGTTGCGCTCAAAAATAAGCAGTGCTTGAGTTTCTAAGGGAGTGACTTGGCAAGACCACAGAACGTTACATGGAATGTAGTTTTTCTAAGTCACTGTTAGTTATAGTTTTTAACACTTTCTATAGCTCGATTCTCAAAATGTTGTATTGCTTGTCTATTCATAATCAACATAAAAGAGTATTAACATGCCGATGTCTCTCGGAAACGCTTTTATCAAGAATTTCCTTGGTAAAGCTCCTGATTGGTATAAACTTGCCATCATTTCCTTTTTAATCATCAACCCGTTTGTTTTCTTCCTAGTTGACCCATTTGTTGCGGGCTGGCTATTGGTGGTTGAGTTTATTTTCACCCTAGCTATGGCTCTCAAATGCTACCCTCTTCAACCGGGTGGCTTATTGGCAATTCAAGCCGTTGCGATTGGCATGACCAAACCTGAAATGGTTTATCATGAGCTGCAAGCAAACCTTCCAGTATTACTCTTATTAGTATTCATGGTTGCCGGCATTTACTTCATGAAAGAACTTCTTCTGTTCATTTTCACGAAGATACTGCTCGGCATTCGTTCTAAGATCATGCTTTCTGTCGCCTTCTGTGTTGCAGCAGCATTCCTATCAGCTTTCCTAGATGCACTAACTGTAATCGCCGTTGTGATCAGCGTGGCTGTGGGCTTCTACTCGATTTACCACAAAGTGGCATCGGGCAAAGGCTCTAACTCTGCACACGACCATACTCACGATGAAGAAATCTCTGAACTAACTCGTGAAGACTTAGAAGACTACCGTGCTTTCTTACGTTCGCTACTGATGCACGCAGGTGTAGGTACTGCGCTAGGTGGTGTAATGACCATGGTTGGTGAACCACAAAACTTAGTTATCGCTAAACAAGCAGGCTGGGAATTCGGTGAGTTTATTATCCGTATGCTTCCTGTAACATTGCCTGTTTTCTTCTGCGGTATTCTAACTTGTGCGCTTGTCGAGAAATTCAAAGTATTCGGTTATGGCGCAAAGCTTCCAAACAACGTTCGCCAAATCCTAGTTGAGTTTGACAACAAAGAACGTGAAAACCGAACTAAACAAGATGTTGCAAAGCTTTGGGTTCAAAGTGCAATCGCAGTTTGGCTTATCGTTGGCTTGGCACTTCACGTTGCTGAAGTTGGTTTAATTGGTCTTTCAGTTATCATTTTAGCGACTGCGTTTACAGGTGTAATCGAAGAGCACTCTATGGGTAAAGCTTTTGAGGAAGCGCTACCATTTACTGCGCTTCTTGCTGTGTTCTTCGCTGTCGTTGCAGTAATTATCGACCAAGCACTATTTAAGCCAGTAATAGATGCGGTACTTCACGTTGAAGATAAAGGCACACAACTTGCCCTCTTCTATGTAGCCAACGGTATTCTATCGATGGTTTCAGATAACGTATTCGTAGGTACGGTTTACATCAACGAAGTGAAAACTGCATTGATTGAAGGCATTATCACTCGTGACCAGTTCGACCTACTAGCTGTTGCTATCAACACAGGTACTAACCTACCTTCAGTTGCAACACCAAACGGCCAAGCTGCGTTCCTATTCCTATTAACATCTGCACTTGCTCCGTTAATTCGACTGTCTTATGGCCGTATGGTAATCATGGCGCTGCCATACACTATCGTACTGGCACTGGTTGGTCTTGCAGGCATGATATACTTCGTGGAACCGATGACAGCGTGGTTCTATGACGCAGGCTGGATCATTCAGCGTACAGGTGAAGCGGTTACTCCAGTGATATCTGGTGGTCACTAAGCTACACACTGTGTCGCAAAGCACAAAATGTGTAACTCACTAATCAAAAATATTAGTTGATTAGGAAACTTATCCAAGATAAAAAGCTCTGAGTATTCAGGGCTTTTTTATTTTTAGACGGGATTTAATTCGTGAACTTTTTTGTAATGCTCAAAGACTTCTCTAAGGGACGTTTATCTTGGCTTTTACTGCTGGCTTTTGTTGTATTTTTTGAGGCATGTGCCCTTTTCTTCCAGCATGTCACGATGCTTGGCCCTTGTGTCATGTGTATCTATGAGCGTGTGGCAATGCTTTCTATTGGTGTCGCAGCAATCATAGGCGCCATTGCCCCTAATAACCCTGTATCGCGCTGGCTTGGCCTTGCTGGCTGGGGATTTGGCGCATACAAAGGTTTAACGTTGGCTTTGGAGCACGTTGATTACCAGTTCAATCCGTCTCCATTTGCGACCTGTGACTTATTCGTAACCTTCCCTAGCTGGGCACCTCTAAACCAATGGGCTCCGTGGATGTTTGAAGCCTACGGCGACTGCAGTAAGGTCGTATGGCAGTTCTTGTCGCTTTCTATGCCGCAATGGCTTGTCATAATCTTTGCGGGCAACTTGGTAGCGTTCGGTTTCGTGGTAATTTCTCAATTCGTTAAATCTAAAAACAATTAGGGCGTGTTGACCTTTCGTAGTTAAACTTTGTTCGGATGGGGACGCCTAGTCAAAAGCGTTTTAATCGCGGCGAGGGAGAAGTAGCCTAGTCATTCTAAGCAAATCTCCCTCAACAAAGAGTAAAACGCTTTTAGCCAAACCTTCCGGGCAGCGTTTGCTGGTCATTTCTACTACGTTATCGGCTTCTCATGTAGACTAGCTACACATCAAAGCCTCTGCCTTGTATAAATCCCCAGCAATTCGCTGCAAAAATCAGCTCGAAAGATCAACACGCCCTAGTCACTCACGCTTTACAAAAACTAAAAAGTCGACCTTAGGGTCGACTTTTTAGTATCGGGTCTGTCTTACGCTTTAGAGCGCAGTAAACGATTAACTGTTCTTACCACAGCATTGCTTGAACTTTTTACCGCTTTCACACGGACAAGCATCGTTACGACCGATATCTTTAAATGGATTCACGCTCTGCGACTTATTACCGAGCATCGCTTCATCAGCAGCCAATGCAACCTCAGAAATCATTAAGTCAACTTGGCCAACAAGATCAGCAAGTGCTGGCGGGTTCTCTAGTCCAGCCGTCACCATTTGCTGCTGAGTCTGCTCTTCATCAATCGCAAGCATCAATGTCGTCAGTAAAGCTTGTAGCATACGTAGTGTGCCATCAGCGACACTCACAGTTTGCCATTGCTCTTCAACGGTTGGCCACACCATCATGAAGCCTTCTGCGAAATCAGCGAACAGCTCGGTAAAATCGCCTTCAGAAAGTACATCTGTAAGTAAGTATTCACTACGCTGAATAAGATTGTGTTGGCGATTGATCTGTTCTGTCACGATTGCCACAAGCGCTTCACCTGCTTCTGGAGCAATGATCGCAAGCCACGCTTCAGGCTCTAGCGGCTTAGTGGCTAGGTTAGAAGCAAGAATGGCCCCTTCAAAAAACTGCGGGGTAATGTCTGTAATTGATTCTGGTAGGCTTAATAATTGATATGTCATGAAAGCTCTGGATATTGGGGCATTTTCAATATTATAACGCTATCACGTGCGATATGTCGCCTTTAACCCATAGAGCCGCTCTCCATATAGGCAAAGCCACACTCATAGTGACAAACATGTAGGCAAGCCGTACAATCACGCCTCTTTATTTTCAGGACAGAGATGTTTCGGTAGATCAGCATGCGAGTAATACTTGGCCCTATGGAGGGCGTTCTAGACCACCTAATGCGTGAAATTCTCACTGAGCTCAATGATTACGATCTCTGCGTAACCGAATTCGTGCGTGTTACTGATCAACTATTGCCGCCGCATGTATTCCATCGCTTGTGTCCTGAGCTTCATCAAGGCTCTCAAACGATGGCGGGCGTTCCTGTCCATGTACAGTTACTCGGTCAACACCCGAAATGGATGGCAGAAAATGCGATTCAAGCTGCGAACCTTGGTGCCAAAGGTATCGATCTAAACTTCGGTTGCCCAGCAAAAGCGGTAAATAAGAGTAACGGTGGCGCATCTTTACTGAAAGAACCTGAGCTTATCTACCAAGTTGTTAAAGCGACCCGAGAAGCCGTTCCTGAGCACATCCCTGTTTCCGCTAAAATTCGTTTAGGCTGGGAACACCCAGATGAGTGCTTTGAGATTGTCGATGCGATTGAACAAGCCAAAGCGGACGAACTGACGGTTCATGCAAGAACCAAAACCGGTGGCTACAAGGCAAGTGAAATCAAGTGGGATTACATTAATCAGATCCGCCAGAAGACATCGCTACCTTTGATCGCGAATGGCGAAATATGGAATTATCAAGACGGTCAAGATTGCATTAAAACGACAGGTGTCGATTCACTCATGGTATGCCGAGGCGCATTCAACGTTCCAAACCTTGGTAACGTGGTCAAGCACAACCACCAGCCAATGCCATGGATAGAGGTTATTGCTCTGCTGTTGCGCTATTCAGAGTTCGAAATTGAGGGCGATAAAGGTCTTTACTATCCAAACCGTGTAAAACAGTGGTTTGTGTACCTGCGTAAAGAGTACCCAGAAGCGGAAGAACTGTTCCGAGAAATCAGAACCTACAAAAAAGCCGCGCCTATTGTCGAGCAGATCAAACGCCACCAAGAGCTGTACAATCAGCCTGCATAGCTCTCCCCTCTCGAACTGTCTATTTAAGCATTTCGACTGAACAACGTGGCTAGAATTCAATACGATCTTTACCGGTCGTTATAGCCACGTAAAGCTTCTCATTGCTGATGTAGCTTCGCTCGTTCCACCACAGATTCAGGTATCGTCACACCCAATTTTTGAGCAGCCTCTAAGTTCACCACCAATTGCGAACTCTGGGCAGTCTTTACACTCAACTTGCCAGGCTTTTGCCCGTTCAAAATCGCGGCAACATAATCGGCGGTTTGTACACCAACGTCGTAATAATCAAGGCCCAAACCTGCTATAGCTCCCTTGCTAACATAAGACATCGCACCCGCCACTACCGGAATGCCCTCTTGGCTTGCCGCTTTAATAAGGCCTTCCACACCACTAGCCACCGTATTGTCGGTCAGCGCATAGATGACATCAGATCGCTTTGCCAATAATTCTGCTTTTGATTCCACATCTTCGATGGTCAACGCTTTTTCAGTATGAAGCTCATAGCCAAAGTCTCGGCTTGCTTTCTTCAGTAACGCAATTAAGGCGACAGCGTTCGATTCAGCCGGGTTATAAACCACACCGATGGAGTTAGCCTCTGGCAACAACTCTTTGATCAATGAGACATGCTGAACAATCGGGGATAGATCAGAAAGACCGGTTACATTTCGCCCTGGTTTTTCGAGTTGTTTGACAAGCCTTGCACCGATAGGATCTGTGACAGCCGTGAACACGATAGGAATAGACCGAGTTGCCGAAACCAGCGCCTGTGAGCTTGGCGTCGCGATACCGACCAACACATGAGGATTTTCGCTGACGAGCTCTCTGGCTATTTTCGCTGCCTGCGCTGGATTGCCTTCCGCCATTTCGTAAGAAAACTCGAGATTTTTCCCAGGCTCATAACCTTTTGCTCTTAGCCCTTCAAGAAGCCCTAAACGTGTCGCGTTTAAATCTGGGTGATCGACCACTTGTGACACCGACACTTTCGCAATGTTTGCCATCACACTGCTAGTCCATAGCAGCAGAGAACAGCTCAAAACTGCCGTTAATACTTTTTTTACTAAACCCATTCACACTCCCTGAATCAAGCTTCCATTGTTATTGCTCGATCAAAGAGAACAACATCAAATCACTATTGATATTATTACCAGTAACAATTGATAACTTGAAGTGATATTTAACAAAAACACAACAAGGCTCGAATTATGCGAGGAAAGCTAGGTTTGCTTTGGGATACGATAAGAAATGGGGTGAATAAGATATGCAAGTGTTAGCTCTGAGAGCAAGCAAGTATGTAGAATATCGATGCTCTCAGGCCTATAGGGAGATGTGAGGTGTTTTTAGAACCAGCGCTCCATTGACGACTTGTCTAACTGACGAAAAGCGCGGTTAAGGATAATGGCTAATTCTTTATAACGAGGGCGCGGCTTCATCGGCTCTAACGCGAACCCAGTGTCAGTGATCTTTTCGTGTAACTCTCGATACCAAGAGACCAAAGCCGGCGGAAGTTGAGTGTTTGAACGGTTACCTAACCACCACATGCCTTGAAGTGGCAAGCTAATAGCGAACAAAGCCATGACCACAGCTTGTGGCATTGCTTGGTAATTATTAAAAACCATTTGCGTAAGAACACTGATAGCAGCGATCGCAGGCATTACCTTAACACCAAAGCGCGTCGCTTTAATGATGCGTTGCTCTGGGAAAATAGCGTTTAACTCTTTTCGAACAGGCCAGAGATCCATGTACTTTTGGCCATCTTTTAAACTGCCAGCTAAACCAACTCTATTGCTCATATGAGTCCCCCATTAAAAAAAAGTTGAAATCATCAACTAAAAACACAAAAATTTGACGAAAAATAATATTCTTTCAAATTTTTTTGTTATATTTGCACAATATCGCTATTATTTGCAGACCTCAATCTCATTGTTGCCCTTATTTACAATTTAAGCAACTTTGAGAAGACTTCTGCAAGGAATGCACAAGCCGCTTTTGCTTAAAAAGTGCGCTTTCACTTTAATACGGAAATTAACGTTTTTTGACCAAGGTTAGTACGCAAGCTAGCGAGCTTCGTCTATTCTTGAGATTAATTTTCATCCTTAACTGATTTCGATCAGAAAAATTAACAGGTAGTCATTAATGTCTAAGCTAGTTTTAGTTTTAAACTGTGGTAGTTCTTCTCTTAAATTCGCTGTTGTTGATGCAGAAACAGGTGCAGAGCACCTAACTGGTCTTGCTGAGTGTCTAGGTCTTCCAGAAGCTCGTATGAAGTGGAAACTTGACGGCAAGCACGAAGCACAACTAGGCGCGGGCGCAGCTCACGTAGAAGCACTATCTTTCATGGTAGAAACTATTCTTGCTTCTAAGCCTGAGCTTAAAGCTAACCTTGGCGCTATCGGTCACCGTATCGTACACGGCGGCGAGCAGTTCACTCAATCTGCACTAATCACAGATGACGTTCTTAAGGGTATTCAAGACGCTGCGACTTTCGCACCTCTTCACAACCCAGCTCACCTAATCGGTATCGAAGCTGCTCAACAGAACTTCCCAGGCCTTAAAAACGTTGCTGTATTTGACACTGCGTTCCACCAAACAATGCCTTCTGAGTCTTACCTATACGCTCTACCGTACAACCTGTACAAAGAGCACGGCATCCGTCGTTACGGCATGCACGGTACTTCTCACCTATTCATCACTCGTGAAGTTGCAGGCCTACTAAACAAGCCAGTTGAAGAAGTTAACATCATCAACTGTCACCTAGGTAACGGCGCTTCTGTATGTGCAATCAAGAACGGTAAATCTGTAGATACTTCTATGGGCCTTACTCCTCTTGAAGGTCTAGTAATGGGTACTCGTTGTGGTGACCTAGATCCTGCAATCATCTTCCACCTACACGACGCTCTTGGCTACTCTGTTGAAGAAATCAACAACATGCTAACTAAAGAGTCTGGTCTTGCTGGTCTAACTGAAGTGACTTCTGACTGTCGTTTCGTTGAAGACAACTACGGTGAGAAAGAAGAAGCAACTCGTGCAATGGACGTGTTCTGTCACCGTCTAGCTAAATACGTTGCTGGTTACACTGCAACTCTAGAAGGTCGTCTAGACGCAATCACTTTCACTGGCGGCATCGGCGAGAACTCTGGCCCAATCCGTGAAATGGTTCTAAACCGCCTAGGCATCTTCGGCATCGAAGTTGACGGTGAAGCTAACCTTAAAGCTCGTTTCGGCGGCGAAGGTACTATCACTACAGCTAACAGCCGTATCCCTGCAATGGTTATCTCTACTAACGAAGAGCTAGTAATTGCTGAAGACACTGCGAAACTAGCAGGTCTTTAATCAAATTTAGGACCGCAGGCTTTAACGAGTCGGCGGTCTTTTGATAAAAATGGGGCTCAGCTTCTATTCCTATTCCTACCCTTAAATAGGAATATGAAGTTGAGCTTTTTTAATCCAATAGCTAAAGGTACTCATACGAATGTCTCGTACTATTATGCTTATCCCTACTAGTGCTGGTGTTGGTCTAACTAGCGCAAGCATGGGTGTTCTTCGCGCAATGGAGCGCAAGGGCGTTAAGGTTTCTTTCTACAAACCAATCTCTCAACCACGTTCTGGTGGCGACCAACCTGATCTAACTTCAACTATCGTTGGCGTAAACAGCGATGTTAAGATCGGTCAACCTCTTGCTATGTCTGTTGCTGAAAGCCTAATCGGTAACGACAACATGGACGAGCTACTAGAAACAGTTGTTGAGCGTTACAACCAGATCAACAAAGATGCTGACGTAACTCTTATCGAAGGTCTAGTACCAACTCGTAAGCACCCATTCGCTAACCAAGTGAACGCAGAAATTGCTGCAACATTAGGTGCAGAGATTGTACTTGTTGCAACTCCGGGTACTGACAACCCTGCTCAACTTAAAGAGCGTATCGAAGTAGCATGTTCTAACTTCGGCGGCACTAAGAACAAAAACATCTCTGGCGTTATCATCAACAAGCTTAACGCTCCAGTAGATGAAGCAGGCCGTACTCGCCCTGACCTATCTGAAATCTTTGACGATGCAGACAGCGCTCAGCAAAGCGAACTAAAAGTAATGGAGATCTTCAACACTTCTCCAATCCGTGTTCTTGGTTGTGTGCCTTGGAGCATCGAGCTAATCGCTACTCGTGCTGCAGATATGGCTTCTCACCTAAACGCTGAGATCATCAACGAAGGTGAACTGAATACTCGTCGTATTAAGAGCATCACTTTCTGTGCGCGTTCTCTACCGCACATGATTGAACACTTCAAGCCAGGTTCACTACTTGTGACTTCGGCTGACCGTCCTGACGTTATCGTTGCAGCAGCACTTGCAGCAATGAACGGCGTTGAGATTGGTGCTGTTCTTCTAACTGGTGGTTACGATATCCCTGCGGAAATCCAAGACCTAATCAAGCCTGCTCTAGAGACTGGTCTTCCAATCTTTAAAGCACAAGGTAACACTTGGCAGACATCTCTGAACCTACAGAGCTTCAGCCTGGAAGTACCAGCAGACGATAAAGAGCGTATCGAGTTCATCAACGAACACGTTGCGGGTCACATCGATGGCAACTGGATCGAGTCAATGACGGAAGGTACTGAGAAGTCTCGTCGTCTAAGCCCACCAGCATTCCGTTACCAACTAACTGAGTTCGCTCGTAAAGCTGGTAAACGTATCGTTCTTCCTGAAGGTGATGAGCCACGTACAGTTAAAGCTGCGGCTATATGTGCAGAGCGCGGCATTGCAGAATGTGTGCTTCTAGGTAACCCTGAAGAAATCCGTCGTGTTGCAGCACAACAAGGTGTTGAGCTAGGTGCTGGCGTAACGATCATCAACTCTGATGAAGTGCGTGAAAACTACGTAGCTCGTCTAGTTGAGCTACGTGGCGCGAAAGGCATGACTGAAGTTGTTGCTCGTGAGAAGCTACAAGACTCAGTATTCCTAGGCACAATGATGCTTGAAAACGGTGAAGTAGACGGCCTGGTTTCTGGTGCTGTTCACACTACTGCGAACACTATCGTTCCTCCGTTCCAAATCATCAAGACTGCACCAGATGCGTCTATCGTATCTTCTGTATTCTTCATGCTACTGCCTGACCAAGTACTGGTTTACGGTGACTGTGCGATCAACCCAGATCCAACAGCTGAACAGCTTGCTGAAATCGCTATCCAATCTGCAGATTCTGCTGCGGCATTCGGTATCGACCCACGCGTTGCTATGATCTCTTACTCTACTGGTGAATCTGGTAAGGGTGCAGACGTAGATAAAGTACGTGAAGCGACGAAGCTTGCTCAAGAGAAACGTCCAGATCTAGTGATCGACGGTCCTCTACAATACGATGCTGCTATCATGGAAAACGTTGCTGCTTCTAAAGCACCGAACTCTCCAGTAGCTGGTAAAGCGACTGTATTCGTATTCCCAGACCTAAACACTGGTAACACGACTTACAAAGCGGTACAACGTTCAGCAGATCTAGTATCTATCGGTCCAATGCTTCAAGGTATGCGCAAGCCAGTAAATGACTTGTCTCGTGGCGCTCTAGTAGACGATATCGTGTACACAGTAGCTCTAACGGCTATCCAAGCAGACCAAGCTGCGCAAGCTGAAGAAAAAGTAGTTAACTAATTTTCTTTTTCAGAAAGCAAAAACCCTAGATGTTTATCTAGGGTTTTTTACGCCTGAAGAAAAGCGAATTAATTAATGATTCTAACCACGTCCGTGAGGCGAATCTAAATCCAGATCAGGTCCTTTAGGCACCACTTGAGTCGGGTTGATACCAGTGTGGCTGTAATAGTAATGACGCTTAATGTGGTAGAAATCCGTCGTCTCTTTAATACCCTCTATTTGATAGAGCTCTTTTAGATAACCTTGGATATGTTTGTAATCCGCAATTCGTTGCTTGTTACACTTGAAGTGACCCACATACACAGCATCGAATCGAACCAAGGTCGTGAACAACCGCCAATCCGCTTCAGTAATCTGCTCTCCCGCTAAATAACGGTTCTCACTAAGATGCGCATCCACTTTATCTAACGCTTCAAATAACGCGTCATACGCCTCTTCATAAGCTTCTTGTGTAGTTGCAAATCCAGTACGATAAACGCCATTGTTGATGTTCGGATAGATGTAGTCGTTCCATTCGTCAATCTGGCTCGCCAACTCCCATGGGTAGTAATCATCGGTGTTGCCCGTTAGCTCATTAAATTCTGAGTTAAACATGCGGATGATTTCAGACGACTCATTGCTCACAATGGTATTGGTTTTCTTATCCCATAAAACAGGAACCGTGACTCGACCTGAATAGTCCGGTTTGGCTTGGGTGTAGATTTGGTGCATGCGAGTATGACCAAACAACGGCTCAGGTAAGCCCATTTGCCAACCTTCACTCATCATATCCGGGCAAACCACCGTCACATCAATATGATCTGTTAGGTCTTTAAGTTCTCTGAAGATAAGTGTACGGTGTGCCCAGGGGCAAGCTAACGATACATACAGATGATAACGACCACTTTCTGCTTCAAACTGCGCGCCTGCTTTATTCTCAACCCAATGGCGGAAACCGGCATCTTCTCGGATAAACTTACCACCGTTCTCTTTGGTGTCGTACCACACATCGTGCCAAACACCTTCAACTAATTTGCCCATATCCAAACCTCTGTGATGCTAACTTTTCTCTAGTATAAAAAAAGCCAACTTTTTCAAAACTAGAAGAAGTTGGCTTAGTTGTTCGAATTATTTGATGAAGCTGTTGAGCTAAATATAGGAACTAGGCCTGCAGTACAAAAAAAGCGCGACTCTAAAAACTAGTCGCGCTTAAGCCTGTCACAGGCTGAACCGTTTTAAATTGGCTCTAGACTTGTACGTGCAAGCAAGATACTGCGTGAACGTCATCGCCTTGAATTGTCGGCTTAGTTTGTGCACAAGCTTCTGTCGCTTGTGGGCAACGAGTACGGAAAACACAACCTGATGGTGGGTTAATTGGCGATGGTAGATCGCCCTCCAACATCTGGATTGTTTTACTACGCTCTAAGCGAGGATCTGGAATAGGAACCGCAGACATCAACGCTTTGGTGTACGGGTGCTTTGGATCAGAAAACAGTGCATCTGATTCACCCAACTCAACCGCATTACCCAAGTACATTACCAATACACGATCAGAGATGTGCTTCACAACTGACAAGTCGTGCGCGATGAATACTAACGAAAGACCTAGCTCTTTTTGTAGCTCTTTCAGCAGGTTAACAACTTGAGCTTGGATAGATACGTCAAGTGCCGAAACAGGTTCGTCACAGATGATCATCTTAGGTTTCAAGATAAGTGCACGTGCGATACCAATACGCTGACACTGACCGCCAGAGAACTCGTGCGGGTAACGGTTGATTACGTTTGGCAGTAGACCTACCTTCGCCATCATCTCCTTAACACGGTCTTTCACTTCCTGCTTAGAAAGCTCTGGGTAGAACGTCTCTAGCGGCTCAGCAATGATGTCACCAACAGACATACGCGGGTTAAGCGATGCTAGTGGGTCTTGGAAGATCATCTGAATCTCTTTACGAGTTTCACGACGTTGTACTTCTTGCATCTTAGTTAGGTCTTGACCTAACCACATGACTTCACCGTCAGTTGCTTCAACCAAACCAATGATTGCACGAGCAAACGTCGATTTACCACAACCAGACTCGCCTACTACACCCAGCGTCTCACCTTCGTAAAGGTGGATATCAACGCCATCAACTGCTTTTAGGTTTGAAGGTTTTGCCCAAGGCCACGCTGATTTAGCCGCAATGCTAAAGTGAACTTTCAAGTCTTTAATATCTAATAATAACTGCTTATCTACTACGCTCATTTTGTCCAAGCCTCCCAATCAGAAAAACAAGCACGCTGACGGTCGCCTTGACCAAATGGAGTCAGAATCGGTGCTTCTTGCTTACAACGGTCCATTACACGGTGACAACGGTCTTGGTAAGGACAGCCTGTTGGCAGGCGAAGTAAGTTTGGTGGGTTACCTGGAATAGTCGGTAGGATCTCACCTTCTGTATCCAAACGAGGGATCGCTTTCAGTAGACCTTCCGCATATGGGTGACTTGGGTTGTAGAAGATTTCATCAACCGTACCGTACTCCATTGTACGACCTGCGTACATAACAAGTACTTTGTCACAAGAACCCGCAACAACACCCAAATCGTGGGTAATCATGATGATTGCCGTATTGAACTCATCTTTCAGTTCGTTCAGCAGTTCCATAATTTGTGCTTGAATGGTTACGTCCAATGCTGTTGTCGGCTCATCGGCGATAAGCAACTTAGGACGACAAAGTAGCGCCATTGCAATCATTACACGCTGACGCATACCGCCAGAGAATTCGTGGGGGTACATGGTGATACGCTTACGTGCTTCAGGGATTTTAACCGCCTCAAGCATGCGTACTGATTCTTCGAATGCTTCCGCTTTACCCATGCCTTTGTGCAGCATAAGTACTTCCATCAGCTGATCACTTACTTTCATGTAAGGGTTCAGTGATGTCATCGGATCTTGGAAGATCATCGCGATCTGTTCAGCACGAACTTTGTTCAGTTCTTTTTCTGGAAGGTTAAGGATCTCTTTACCTTCGAATTTTGCACTACCAGAGATGATGCCGTTTTTTGCCAACAACCCCATGATAGAGAATACAGTCTGTGATTTACCTGAACCTGACTCACCAACAATACCCAGCGTTTCGCCTTGGTTAAGTGAGAAGTTCAAGTCGTTTACTGCGGTTACGATACCATCTTGCGTGGTAAATTCGACGCGCAGGTCTTTGACATCTAATAAGCTCATCATTGCTTCCTTAATCTTTTATAGCTTTTGTAGTTTTATTTGCTATTAATTTTTATCTGTCTTTTGGATCAAGCGCGTCGCGCAGACCATCGCCTACGTAGTTAAAGCAGAACAGCGTGACTACCATGAATGCCGCAGGGAATGCCAGTTGCCAAATTGCAACTTCCATTGTTTGCGAACCTTCTTGAAGCAATGCGCCCCAGCTTGTCATAGGCTCTTGAACACCAAGACCAAGGAAAGATAAGAATGATTCTGTAAGGATCATGCTCGGAATAAGCAGCGTAGAGTAAACCGCTACGATACCTAGAACGTTTGGAACGATGTGACGTGTAATGATCTTCCATTTGCTTACACCACATACGTGTGCAGCTTCAATGAACTCTTTACTACGTAAACTCAGCGTTTGGCCACGTACGATACGCGCCATATCTAGCCAAGCAATCGCACCAATCGCAACGAAGATGAGAATGATGTTACGACCAAAGAATGTCACTAGAACGATTACTAGGAACATGAATGGTACTGCGTACAATATTTCTAAGATACGCATCATCACTCGGTCAGTACGGCCGCCGATGAAGCCTGAAGCTGCACCGTAAAGCGTTCCAATCAATACTGCTACAAAGGCACCCATCACACCAACCATCAATGAGATGCGGCCACCAATTAGAGTACGTACATACAAATCACGACCTAAGCTATCGGTACCAAACCAGTGGTCAGCATTAGGACCTACGTGCATTGCATACCAGTCGGTATCATCGTAAGTATACTGAGCCAGCATCGGCAAAAAGATAACCGCCAGTACCATAATAGTAAGGATGAACAGGCTGACCATCGCCGCTTTGTTACGCATGAAACGAATACGAGCATCCTGCCATAAACTACGACCTTCAATCTCCAAACTCTCAGAGAACTTTTCGATCGCTTCTAAATTTTCTTTTTTCTTCAACATAACCAGTCCCTGTTAGTAGCGAATTTTCGGGTCAATAACCGCTAACAAAATATCAACAATCGCGTTAAACAAGATGAATAGGAAACCAATCAAGATAGTTACACCCATTACAAGCGAGTAGTCACGGTTGAACGCGGCGTTAACAAAAAGCTTGCCGATACCTGGTAGGCCGAAGATGGTTTCAACAACGACTGAACCTGTGATGATACCTACGAAGGCTGGCCCCATGTAGGAAACAACAGGCAGCAGTGCTGGCTTAAGAGCATGTTTAATAACAATATAACGATAGCTTAACCCCTTCGCGCGAGCAGTTCGGATAAAGTTACTGTTCAGTGTTTCAATCATTGAACCACGAGTGATTCGGGCAAAAGTTGCGACATAGAGGAACGACATAGCAAGGACAGGCAGAACTAGATATTTAGCAGAGCCATCTAACCAACCACCAGCCGGGAAAAGGTTGAAATGTAATGAAAATACGTATATCAAAGCGGGTGCAAGTACGAACGAAGGCATAACAACCCCAAGCATCGCCGTTGACATGATGGTGTAATCAATCCAAGTATTGTGCTTTAACGCAGCGATGGTACCAACGGAGACTCCCATGATGACCGTAAAAATAAAAGCGATGAAACCAACTTTTGCCGATACTGGTAGCGCAGCAGAAATCAATTCATTAACCGAGTAATCTAGATACTTGAAAGAAGGACCAAAATCACCTTGCAGAATATTGGTCAGGTACGTGGTGTACTGCTCAAAAACCGGTTTATCTAGGCCGTATTTAGCTTCAATATTTGCCATAACTTCTGGCGGTAAAGCACGTTCACTTGAGAAAGGGTTACCCGGTGCGAAACGCATGAGACAAAAAGAAATAGTGATCAGCACCAACATGGTTGGCACTGCTTCAAATATTCTTTTCATAATGAATTTAAGCATAAACTCACTCTTTTAGACTGTGACAATTGAATATAAAAAGCGCTACATGCACAAAGTGCGCATGTAGAGCTTATATCGTTATAGTTATATTAACGTTTGAGAATAGAAATGCTGATTATTGCGCCTTGATATACAAGTCTTTTGAATAAATCATTTCTTGTGCGTTGTTCGCAGGGAAGCCACCAACATGCGGGTTCAGTAGACGAGTCTTCACATATTGATAGATAGGGACAATAGGCATTTCTTGGGCCATAAGCTTTTCAGCCTCTAAGTAAAGAGCTTTACGTTCTTGCTCTGATGTAGAGTGAATGGCTTTGTCGATTATAGTGTCGTATTCTTTACTGCCCCAATGCTGGCCGCCGCTGGTATTTTCGCTTGTCATGAGCGTGAGGAACGTTGATGCCTCATTGTAGTCACCACACCAGCCAGCTCGCGCAACTTCGAAATTGCCCGTATCCTTAGAAGACAGGTAAGTTTTCCACTCTTGGTTCTCAAGCGTCACTTTTAAACCTAGTGTTTTCTTCCACATAGAACCAAGAGCTACCGCCACTTTCTTGTGGTTCTCATTAGTATTGTAAAGAAGTGTAAACTCCAAAGGGTTATCTTTGGTATATCCCGCTTCTGCTAACAGACGAGCAGCTTCCGCATTACGTTCTTTTTGTGACATTTGTGCGTATTGTGGCAAATTCGGATTAAAACCAGCCGTAATTTCAGGCGTTAAGAAGTATGCAGGTTTTTGGCCTTGCCCCATAATAGCATTTGAGACGATATCGCGATCAACCGCATAAGAAATAGCCTTACGCACGCGAACATCATCAAAAGGCTTAACTTTAGTATTAAAGTTGTAGTAGTAACTACAGAGATTGCCGACAACTGAGACATCTTCAGGATGTTCTTTCTGCATACGCTTGAAATGCTCAATTGGCATATCGTAGGAAATATCAACTTCACCTGAAAGAAAACGATTCATTTCAGCGACTTGATTTTCGATCGGTAGGAAAGTTACTTTATTCAGAACTGTCTTTTCATCATCCCAATATTGCTCATTTCGTTTTAAGGTCATGCGCTCGTTAACTACCCACTGATCAAGCACATAAGCACCATTTCCGACGAAATGTTTAGGCTTAGTCCATTGGTCGCCGTACTTTTCTACCGTTGCCTGATGAACTGGCTTGGTCGAGGTGTGCCCCATCATCATCACAAAATAAGGAACTGGAGTTTCAAGTTCAACAACTAATGTATGTGCGTCTACTGCTTTCACACCTAGTGTACTTTTATCTTTTTTACCCTCAATAATTTCTTTGGCATTCGCCATCTTAGTAAATTCCATATACCAAGAATAAGGAGAAGCCGTTGCAGGATCAACAAAACGCTGCCAGCTGTAAACGAAATCTTGAGCGGTTACAGGGTCGCCATTGGACCATTTTGCGTCTTTACGTAAGTGGAAAGTAAAGGTTTGGTTGTCTGTCGTTTCCCAGCTTTCTGCTACACCAGGAATAGTATTACCATCACTGTCTTGGTTGACTAGGCCTTCTAGAAGATCGCGAATAACGTGAGACTCGGGTACACCTGATGACTTATGAGGGTCAATAGTCGCAACCTCAGTTCCATTACCACGAACGATTTCTTGTTTTTCTGCTAGCTTAGTACCCGCTGGTACTTCAGCAGCAATAGAAAGAGTAGAAGAGGCAGCCACTGCCAAACCAGCACCTAGAAGAAGGGCCTGAGTGATTTTATTCTTGTACATTTAGTAAACTCCAAGTTTTATGTATTGCATCCATGACATCTTTGCAAAGCTCACTGAACGGCAGTGATTTAGATTGAATTAGCTTATATTTTAAGCACAAAAACCTAAAACCTTACAAAGACAGAAGCACACACTACCAATCATTGGATCTATTTTCCACATACAAGTCGTAAAATATGGATAATTCTCCAACAAAATCAAGATTTCAGGATAAATATCTAATAAAAACCAAAATGCATAGCGAGATGTGTGTGTGCACTTCGACATTAACCATATTCAATCTTATAAAATGATTTTATAAGTACTGCATTCGTTATCATATGTTTAAAATCGCAGGGAATTTAACACCCAATAAACAACAAGAACAAATAATGATTACATTCACCCGCAGTTGGATACAGTTTTTGTGATAATCATCACTTGAAGATAATCAACAGTATCCCCTTATAAGACATCCCCCTTACCGTACAATAAACTCCTAAAAAATAGTTTTGAATTTAAACTTATAAATAGCGACTAAAACCGCGAAACATTTTATTTATATATCTATTTTTAGAGTACAAAAAAAGCCAACCTCAAGGTTGACCTTCATTTCACAAACATCATGACAAAACCTGCCACTTGATTGCTTACTTCATCCAGCGTTCTGCCGCTTTTGCATCCGAATCGCGAGAATCAACCCAACGAGTCGTTTCTGTCGTTCTTTCCTTTTTCCAAAACGGCGCTTTCGTTTTTAAGAAATCCATCACAAACTCACACGCTTCAAAGGCGGCACCACGGTGTGCACTTGATACACCAACGTAAACAATCTGGTCACCGATATCGAGATCACCCACGCGGTGGATAACTCGCATCTTCTGGATAGGCCAGCGCGCTTCGGCTTGATCACAAATCTCGCTCAACGACTTCTCTGTCATTCCAGGGTAATGCTCCAGAGACAAACCAATCACGTTGTCGCCCAAGTTCATGTCGCGAACTTTACCAACGAACGTCACAATCGCTCCGGCAGCTGTACCTTGAGCCAAGTAGTCGTATTCTTCGCCTACCGAGAAGTCCTCGGCTGTCACTAATACTCTTGGGTCCATGCTTAGCCTCCAGTCACTGGTGGGAAGAATGCTACTTCGTCGCCGTCTTTCACTTCAGTTGTCAGAGGTACGATAGATTGGTTAAGAGCTGCCAGAAGTTTGCCCTCTTCCAAAGCAATATCCCATTTACCTTCTTGTGTCACAAGATGACTGCGAATCGCTTCAATCGTCTTAAACTGTGCATCCACTTCGACGCTGTCCACACCAACAAGTTCACGAGTTTGAGCAAAGAAAAGTACTGTAATCATGATTCCACCTTGAAGTGACCAGATTTACCACCTGTCTTCTCTAGCAGACGTACATTCTCGATAACGATATCCTTCTGAACAGCTTTACACATATCGTAAATGGTTAGCGCAGCAACTGAAGCTGCCGTTAGCGCTTCCATTTCTACGCCCGTCTTACCAGCAAGCTTACAAACAGATTCGATACGAACCTTGTTTTCAGACTCGATAGCCTCAAGCTGCACTTCTACTTTCGTTAATAGTAGAGGGTGACAAAGCGGAATCAGATCCCACGTCTTCTTAGCCGCTTGAATACCCGCAATACGTGCCGTGGCAAAAACATCACCCTTGTGGTGTCTACCAGAGACAATCAGTTGCAGCGTTTCAGCAGACATTTGCACGAACGCTTCTGCTCTCGCTTCACGTACCGTTTCAGCCTTAGCCGATACATCGACCATGTTCGCTTCGCCAGACGCGTTAATGTGTGTAAATTGGCTCATACTCAAACCGCCTTATACAGAAAGGTGTGGCATGAAGTTACAAGGGCGGTGGCTAGCATCCATCTGTTGCTTGATGATCTTAGTCCAACCCGTGCGACAAGCACCGGTAGAGCCTGGCATTGCAAAAATAACCGTGTGGTTAGCAAAGCCCGCAATTGCGCGAGATTGAATTGTCGATGTACCGATCTCTTCGTAAGATACTTGACGGAATAGCTCACCAAAGCCTTCAACTTCTTTGTCGAATAGTGGCTTAAGCGCTTCAGGCGTGCTGTCACGAGATGTGAAGCCTGTACCGCCAGTGATCATGATCGCTTGTACGCTTTCGTCAGCAATCCATTTAGATACGATCGCACGGATCTTGTACATGTCGTCAATAACGATTTGCTTATCAACTACGTTGTGGCCTGCTTCTTTAGCATTTTCAGCTAAGTAACCACCTGACGTATCGTTTTCTTCTGTACGTGTATCTGAAACTGTTAGTACTGCGATGTTTGCTGCTTGAAATTTGCTTTCTGCGTGACCCATTTGTTCACCTATATAAAATTAGACTGATTCGCCCAGCTTAAATAAGCTGAGCGATAAAATACGCTTGAGTGTGTGCGGGTTAACCGCCGATTGACGCCAAGTTTGGAGTCATGCCGCTGTTGCCATCATGTAAGAAGTGGCTAACGGACTTGGTTTGTAGCTGAGCCTGTATTCGATCGATGAGCTCTTGCTCTTGTTGATCTTCTTGAATCAAATCTCTCAGTTCAACACCGTGATCGCCAAACAGACATAAGTGAAGTTTACCGGTCGCAGAAACGCGCAGTCGGTTACAGCTCTCACAAAAGTCTTTCTCGTAAGGCATGATCAAACCAATTTCACCCTTGTAATCTGGGTGAACGAACACTTGCGCAGGGCCATCATTAACGGCTCTCACTTTAAGCAACCAACCATTAGCAATAAGTTGGTTACGAATCGCGACACCTGACACATGATGTTTATCAAACAACTCGTCCATCTCGCCAGTTTTCATCAGCTCAATAAAACGCAGTTGGATCGGTTTGTCTTTGATCCAGTTAAGGAAGGCAGGCAACTCTTGGCTATTGAGGTCTTTCATCAATACTACGTTTACTTTGACTTGTTCAAAGCCAACCTCAAACGCTTTATCAATGCCTCGCATTACCTCAGTAAACTTATTCTCACCAGTAATCTGATGGAACATGCGCGGATCTAAGCTATCTACGCTTACGTTAATGTGAGTTAAACCAGCATCACGCCACTGCCCTACTTGTTTCTCCATGCGGTAGCCGTTAGTTGTTGTAGCAACTTTTTTGATACCTGGAGTGTTGGCAACGGTTTGAATAATTTCGGGGAAGTCTTTACGCAGGCTCGGCTCTCCGCCTGTAATGCGGATCTTTGAGGTGCCACAATCTGCAAACGCTTTAACGACACGTTTGATCTCAGGGACACTTAAAAAAGACGAGTTTTTTTGCCCTGACGGTTTGTAGCCATCTGGCAAGCAGTAAGTACATTTAAAGTTACAGACGTCTGTAACCGACAAGCGCAAGTAATAAAACTTGCGATGGAATCTATCTTCGAATTGTTGCGCCACGGAACACCTTTCCAAACACGGGAGGCATAATCATTTCCAATTAAGCCCTTGTGACAACATGTCACTGGCTCTTGATGCGTATCGGTACAGCAAATACCACTGTGCGACTTAGCATACGAGAGCTCGGAGTTATGGCAACCGCACGTTATATTCACACGCGCAGTAGCTGGGTAATAAAATACTTAATATTTGTACGTGAATCTAGCTTTGATGACAAAAAACGGGTCACATTGGCAAAAAAAACGTATCAAACGCTCAAAATAACTCTTGTTGAGTATCTGACAAGAAGCATTTAACCTAAATTATAGTTGGTAATAATCTAACAAGAATAAAAAATGAATATTTACACTTCAAAGAAGGTGGTCGCAATCGGTGGCGGCCATGGCTTAGGTCGCATGTTGGCGGCATTAAAAGATTTCGGTAGTAACGCCACGGGCATTGTTGCTACAACAGATAACGGTGGTTCAACCGGACGAATTCGAGATTGCCAAGGTGGTATCGCATGGGGTGATACTCGTAACTGCATCAATCAATTAATCACTGAGCCGTCAATCAGCTCGATGATGTTTGAATACCGTTTTCGCGGTCAAGGTGAACTCGACGGTCATAACTTGGGTAATCTGATGCTGACCGCACTAGACAACCTCTCGGTTCGTCCATTAGAAGCGATTAACCTGATCCGAAATATGCTCAAGGTCGATGTCAATATCGTCCCTATGACCGAACACCCGTCAGACCTTACCGCCCTATCTATGGATGGGCGCTGGGTAACAGGTGAAACCAATGTGGATGACATGACAGAAAAGCTACGCATGATGGACTTGTCGCCGGAAGTGCCAGCAACTAAAGAAGCCGTTGCTGCAGTTGAGCAAGCGGACTGCATCGTTCTTGGACCAGGGAGCTTTTTGACCAGTGTGATGCCACCACTTCTGCTCCCAGAGATTGGTAAAGCTATTTCCGAAAATACCCGTGCTAAGCTTATCTTCGTCGAAAACTTATCGCCAGAGCATGGTCCTGCCGGGAAAATGACACTTCAAGAACAGCTTGAGTGGTGTGAACGTACCTGCAAGGCACGCAAGATAGACATTATTCTTGGTAATGAGCCTCACCCTGAACTTGAAGGACAATGGAATTGTGTCACCACTGATCTTGCGTCGGCCAACCGAGACTGGCGCCATGACCGAGTGAAGTTACAACAAGCGATCGAAGCTCAGTTGGCTTAAACCACAAGCCAGCTCAAACAACAGAAACTAAAAAAGGAGCATTACGCTCCTTTTTTAGTTTATATAGTAATTCTCTGCTTTAGAGATCCGTCATCAACTGCTGATATTCTGTGTATGTCGAAAGCAGTAGTGACTGCATATCTTCAAAATCACCATCGGTAATAGGCAGAGACTGTTTCACTTTACTGTCTAAATCAATCGCGAAACTGCACAAGGAGTCAGCACCAAAGCTGGCAGCGCTGCTCTTTAGAGCATGGCTAATATCCGCCAGATACTTGGAGGTATCCGACTCTTTATTTATCTCTAGGTGCTCATAGTAGCCTTTTAATTCTCCTAAAAAGATCTCCAGTAACACCGGAACATTCTCTTGCCCTATTTCACCGGCAAGCTCATCAACTTTTTGTTGATTCAATACTTTGGTCATTGTTATTTCTTTTCGTTTGGTGATTACTGCTTTGCATTCCACGCTTGCAATTTACGGTAGATGGTCGATGGACTTACATCCAAGAAACCAGCTGCTCTTGGAATGTTGCCATCACACGCTTTGATGGCCTGCTCGATGGCTGTTTTTTCAGTGATCCACAGCGGGAAAATATCCTTAACTGTGATGTCTTCACTCTGCTTCTCTTTCAAACGTAGACTGTTTTCAATTGGCTGGTTTAGTGGTGGCGGCAACATGTTGAGCGTAATCTCTTTACCATTGTTCAATACCACAACATTTCGCAATACGTTTTGCAGCTGACGAACGTTACCCGGCCACTCATATTGATTAAAACGATCCAGCACTTCCTGAGCAAAACGCACAAACGCTTTACCCTCTTCCACTGACATGTAACCTAGCAGTGAGTATGCAATCTCGATTACATCTTCACCACGCTCACGCAATGGCGGCAAGTGCAGAGGAATTACATACAAACGATAGTATAAATCTTCTCTAAAGCGCCCTTCTTGAACTTCTTTCCAAGGATCGCGGTTGGTCGCACAAACAAAACGAACGTCGACACTCTTCATCTTCGACGAACCTACTTTTTGGAAGGTGCCTGTCTGAATAAAACGCAGAAGCTTGGTTTGCAGTTCAAGGTCCATCTCACAAAGCTCGTCAAGGAACAAGGTGCCTCCATCAGCTAGCTCAGCCGCGCCTTGACGGTCTGTTGCCGCCCCTGTAAATGCCCCTTTCACGTGACCAAACAGTTCACTTTCAATCAAGTCCTTGGGAATCGCCGCACAGTTAATGGCGATAAACGGTTTATCGCCACGCTTACTCGCAGCATGAATCGCTTCTGCACACACCTCTTTACCGGTACCACTTTCACCGGTTATGAAAATACTCGCTTTACTTGATGCGGCAGAGTCAATAGTTCGATACACCTGCTGCATAGTTTGGCTACTACCGATGAAACCTTGATAGTTCTGATTTCCAGGGTGCTCTGAACTATTCTTTAATTTCGTCGCTTTGCGTATTGCGTTGTTGACCGTAATACGTAGACGGTCGGCTTCACACGGTTTGATAAGGAAGTCTTGAGAACCATGACGCATAGCTTCAACTGCAGTATCAATCGAACCGTGAGCTGTCATGAAGATAACAGGCACCTCAGGGTACTTTTGTTTGACCGCAAATAGCACGTCCATACCCGTCATATCAGGTAGACGTAAATCTAATAAAATTAGGTCAGGGATTCGATGATTCAAACTCTCAATTGCATCGCGGCCGGTGCCGACAATGTTGATATCAATTTCCAGCGGTGTAAGATACGAGCGGTACAAAGCTGCTACCGAGGCGGTATCCTCTACCATCAACAAATACTTTGATTTGTTATCTAGCGTTTTTGATTGCATATCCTAGCCATTTATAATTTGCATTTCTTATTATAGTCGCATTCCGCTTTGCATTATGCAAATTAGCCACAATATTTGTATTGTATTTCTATACCGACTTCAAACAATCAATGTTTTATCTATGTGGCATGAACGATGCAGTTGTGTAATTGACCTTCGGGTCACCTAGCCAACTGACGTTGTTAGTGGACTTAGTGTTCACAAACGTAAGCCAGTAGAACATTTCCTACTGGCTATTTTTTGTCTAGAACACGAGCAAGAGGGAGGTTGAGCCAATAATAAGTAACATTTAGCTATTGGTTATAAACTGCTTTCTCAGCTGTTCAATTTCATCGCGTTTCTGCGCTGCCAATTCAAACTCCAAGTTTTGAGCATGTTGGTACATCGCCGCTTCCAGCTTACTGATCTCTTTATCGAGTTGTTGTGGCGTCAGCACAGCATAGCTCTGTGAAGGCTCTGCCACCTTAGACAATGGCACCTGTTTAGATTGGCGCTGTTGCTTCGACTTGGTAATGTCACCCAGTTCCATAATGTCTTTGATATTACGCTTAAGCGCTTGCGGCGTTATGCCCTGCTCTTCGTTGTAAGCCTGCTGTTTCTCTCTACGACGGTCGGTTTCATCAATCGCTTTTTTCATCGACTTAGTAATCGAGTCACCGTATAAGATCGCTTTACCTTCAAGGTTACGCGCCGCACGACCAATGGTTTGGATAAGAGATCGTTCAGAACGTAGGAAGCCCTCTTTGTCTGCATCAAGAATCGCCACCAGCGATACTTCAGGCATATCCAAACCTTCTCGAAGTAAGTTAATGCCCACTAACACGTCGAACTCACCCAGACGTAGATCTCGGATGATCTCGACACGCTCAACCGTATCAATATCCGAGTGTAAATAACGCACTTTAACACCATGTTCTGTTAGATATTCTGTTAAGTCTTCCGCCATTCGCTTAGTCAACGTAGTCACCAAAACACGCTCTTCTTTCGCTGAACGGATTCTGATTTCAGACAATAAGTCATCAACCTGAGTTGCAACAGGTCTTACTTCAATAATTGGGTCTAACAAACCAGTAGGACGAACCACTTGATCGGCAATCTCGCCATCTGATTTCTCAAGCTCGTAGTTTCCAGGCGTTGCTGAGACGAAAATCGTTTGTGGAGCAATCGATTCAAACTCATCGAACTTCATTGGTCGGTTGTCTAACGCAGACGGTAGACGGAAGCCAAATTCAACCAAGGTCTCCTTACGAGAGCGGTCACCTTTATACATCGCACCGATTTGCGGCACGGTAACGTGTGACTCATCAATGATCAGCAGACCATCATCAGGCAAATAGTCGAATAATGTTGGAGGCGCTTCACCTTCAGCACGACCACTCAAGTAACGTGAGTAGTTTTCAATGCCCGAGCAGAAACCAAGCTCTGTCATCATCTCGATATCAAATTGAGTTCTTTGTGAGATGCGCTGCTCTTCGAGAAGTTTGTTATTGTCCTTAAGGTATTGGGCACGATCTCGCAGTTCATCTTTGATGTTCTCGATCGCTTCAAGGATTTTTTCTCTCGGTGTCACATAGTGAGTCTTTGGATAAACCGTAAAGCGTGGCAAATCTCTTTGTTTAATTGCGCCAGTTAGCGGGTCGAAGATACTGATACAGTCGACTTCATCATCAAACATTTCGATTCGTACTGCGTCTTGGTCGGATTCAGCCGGAAAGATATCAATCACTTCACCACGAACACGAAACTGACCACGCTCAAAAGCAACGTCGTTTCTGGAATATTGAAGTTCGGCCAAACGACGCAAGATATCGCGCTGATCCATGATCTCGCCACGGCTCAAGTGAAGCATCATTTTCAAATAAGATTTAGGATCACCCAAACCATAGATAGCGGACACAGACGCAACGATAATGGCGTCCTTTCTTTCTAATAGGGCCTTAGTTGCCGAGAGCCTCATTTGCTCAATATGAGCGTTTACAGACGCATCTTTCTCAATAAATGTATCCGTGGTTGGAACATAGGCTTCTGGTTGGTAGTAGTCATAGTAAGAAACGAAATACTCGACGGCGTTATTTGGGAAGAAAGACTTCATCTCACCATATAGTTGAGCAGCCAACGTCTTATTCGGCGCCAATAGGATTGCTGGTCTTTGAGATTGGGAAATGACGTTAGCAAGCGTAAAGGTTTTACCCGACCCCGTGACCCCTAATAGAGTTTGATGTGCGAGACCGGAATCCAGTCCATCTAGTAATTGGGTAATCGCAGTCGGCTGGTCACCGGACGGACTGTAGTCCGATACCAAATCAAAAAGTTTACTCATAGGTCGCCATTTCCATACTGTTTTTTTAATCAGGTCATTGTCACTCTATGAGGAGTGTCGATGCAACTATTATCTGGAGAAATGCATCTTAAGATTAGAGATCAGTTATAGCTTTTAATTTTAGAACTTGGTATTATCCGTGCCCCTGCAAAGTTTCCTCAGCTAAATTACTCGAATTTTAATCCACTACTTTTCCCCAAAAAATCTAAAAATACCGCTTGTTTTACTGCTCCCTTTGTAATCAAGAAAAGTTATACAATCGTAATAAATTGCAAACTATCCTTTAAATACATCAAGTTAGATCAGATTTTTACATTTTCAGATTTATCCCAGCTATTGTTGTTAAAGTTTCACACACACACTTATCCACAATTTTGGTGGATAACTAAAGCAAAGCCAAACCCAATAAGGCGTTCAAGAAAGTAAAGTTTTTTATCTGATTTTTTTCTGTGATTTTTTATTGACAGAAAAAAGGAGTCTTATTAAAATTCGCGTCGCTAACAAGCAATTCCCCCTTAGTTCAGTTGGTAGAACGGCGGACTGTTAATCCGTATGTCGCAGGTTCGAGTCCCGCAGGGGGAGCCAAATTTCAAGAAGCCGCATCACTAGATGCGGCTTTTTACGTTTTAAAGCGACTGGTTTGTACCAAACCAATGTCTCAGAGCTGGCCGCCCGCGTTCTAGTCCCGCAGGGGGAGCCAAATTCTAGAAAAAGCTCAATCGAAAGATTGAGCTTTTTTCGTTTTAACTGCGACTAACTTGTTCCAAGTTAATGTCTCAGACCTAGTCGGCCACGTACGAGTCCCGCAGGGGGAGCCAAATTTCTGGAAAAGGTAGGATGTGTCTAGCGCGGATCAAAAAAGCCACAAACGAATCCGTGGCTTAGTTAACCTTTGAGACTACAGACTACCCGAAAAGCAATAGGTAAACAGTAGAGCCCATTTGTGTTGCATTACAGGTGACGAGCGATCGTATCCATTAGCACAGCTGCAATCTTATCATCGCCAGCTTTATCGCCCTTGCTGTAGGTATTGATCTGACGCTTCGATGAGTCGTGGATATTGGTAATAGCTACCACCTCTCTCTCGATACCAAACCCAACCAACTGAATCATCAAGTCTTTATTTTTGAATGAGTCGCCAACGATCACGATAGAGTTAAAATCTTTCAGTAGCTCTTTAGTCAGATCTTCAACTTGAACATCATTACTATTAATAAAAAAGATATCCGCAGACTTCGTAGAGCTTCGCTCTCCAGCAGACTTCAGTTGTAGTTGCTGCATCTCATTGAACACGCCATTATCTTGCGTTCCAATGGTAGATAGGCTCGCAGCATTAGAAGCCAAAGACAATAGCAGTGTACTAGCAAAAACAGTACTTTTAACAAAATTCATTCTCTTTACCCTCTAATAACTAAAGAATTGTTTCTTTCATAATGCGGAAAGTTTGACCTTTATCGTCAATAGTGCAATCGGTATCGATCGTAATGCCGTAGTTAGAATCTCTTTGGTATAAAGTTGATTCATTCTCATTAATTGACCAATTGCTGCCATACATGTTCAGATAAGCGCGCGAAACCGTCACCGCATTGCCAAATACCAGCTTTTGATCACGACAAGTATTCCAATCAGCAGTGTAGTTTTCCTGCCACGTCTCATAGCTCTTCAGATCATAAACTCGGTACAGGTCTTCACCCCAAATTTCAGCAGCATTCTTTACATGCCAAAATTCTTCAGATGGAGCATCTCTGTAATACCCAGCTTCTCCCACAGCTTTTGTATTAATAGTCTGGATAACCGAGTGACCGATATCATTACCTTCATCAACCGAGGTGTAATTCAACATACTGTGTGTCTGGCTCGATTCTTTGGTTTGGCTAAAACCAAAGCCCACTCCGAGACCAGCAGACGGACCATCTGATTTACTCGCTTCAAAAGAGCCTGTAATATCAAAGCTATAAGACGTACTCTCAGCTAACGAAATCTCTTTGTTCACATTACTCGAACTTGGAAAGCTCTGCTGATTCACAAACAGATTTCCATGTCGGCTTTGAGGGAGACAGTAATCGTTGTTTTTATCGTTTTCACACTCTTCAGACAAGTACTTCCAAGTCAGCCTTGATTGCTCTTTCGCATTATTAGGTGCCTCTTCAACGGCTTTCTGGTGAGCCCAATTGTAGGCATTGTCACCTGACATGAAATTAAATTGAGAATTACCATGGAAGATCTGACCTAAGTATCCTTCTCTGTAATAAAAATGTGGAGCAACTTTCTCATCTTCCCACTCGAAAAAATAGCTTCCATCGGCAAGGGTTTGGCGCGTGACATTCATACTGCCGTCAACCGCCATAATATAGTTAGTCTTATTTGACTGAGAAAACATCAACAAATCGATAGTACGTGCGACATCAACCTGTTCATGAATTTGATACCTCTCCTTACCATAGCTATAAGCACCATTCTGAGAAGTGATCATAAATTGCTCTTCAATTTGACCATCTTCTATTCTTGCATGCTGACAGAGGTTCGCAATTTTTCCAGGTAAACCCTGCTGCTCTAGGTGATTGTTAATGTATTCCACTTTGGCATTAAAGATATCACAGGCTGTTGCCGGGTCATCGTACGCAACATACTCATCAGCCCCTTTGAAGTAGGCATCATCAATCCCAGGGATAGGAGATGCATTAGCATAGCCAGATAACATAGATACTGTTATCAAGCTTAAACTGAAGCGTTTTAATTTCATCACTCGTTCCTTTTAATTGCGTTAACATCAATATCGATGCCTTTTAAAATTAACGAGCGAAAAGAATATAATCGCAATTAAGTTGTAATAAAAAAATCTATTGTGCTTTTGAAATAACCTGAATAATAGTGAAATCACCATTTCAGTCATATATCACAGGAAAAATTAAGATTGATAATTTTAGACTCTTCTTCCTTAAACCTTCGATAACAATGTGAAGTAAGTCGCCCCTGCTCTGTACGAAAAGAAAGGCCTGAATGCCCTATATTAATTCTCTTCCGCCATACTAATAGGTCTTCTAACGAATCGACCTTCTCTATTTGAATTTGTATTTTTTCAAAGTATCCGTCAAAGTTCATAATTCAATATCTTACTAAAGCCAAAAACCAAATTTCAACACATCATGAATTTAAAAATTCAGTGAGCCATTTAATAACCGAAAATTGAGTGGATTGTTTTTATAATGTAAAAAAGCCACGTTAAAGTGGCCTTTTTTTCTTATACTAGTGAACTCTGGACAGCGGTGATCGCTAACCATGCTCACCTCTTACTATAACTAAACACACTCTAATGATTTACTATTTATAATAAACTAAATTCTTCAAATAGTACTGAAAATCAAGTAATTTCAATAAAAATCAACATTCAGAATATGTTCATTCATAAGTAAGATTCGATTCCCAGTCGGAAAATTCAAAGTTGTCCATCTCAATAATGAACAGCCCATTGTCGCCAACGGGTAGCTCGTTAGTCCCTTTGATATACATTTTACTAGGCTCAAGATATTTGTCTGCGGATGTCCAGAGATGATGAGCATGATCATAAATATACACAACATCACCATTCTGGATGCAGCTATCGGATTCTGTTAGGCGACTAATCTTCATGAAGTCAGAAGAATCGTGATCTGCCGTGTAATACGAACTGCCACTATAGGTCCAATAGTAATCTTTATAATCATCTGTTCTAGAAATCTGTACATAGTCATGGTCATGGATACAAGTACTAATATATGGATGCCAGTTGTCCAACTTAAACTTCGCGTTGGATTGCTCTCCATCATGACCATAGGTAAGCCAGCCATTAGACACATTTGGATCTGCGTAAACATATTCGCCAGTCGATCGATGCTTTAGCCTGATTGCGTCATATGGCTTATTGGTTGGGCGCACACTATGAGTTGGCGTGTTTTTATCCGCATACTCAAATGCAGCGACAGGGAAATGGTCTGAATACTCGTAAAAGTAATATGACTCCTGTGTGCCATCCAGAAAAACTCTATCCGATACGATATCTAACACTTGGTTGTGCCAGTTCTTGGGTTGCTTATGACTACGTTCAACAAGAACATAGTCTAGTAATTGCCCTTTTAAGTCTGGGTAGTTTGCGTGAGCTAAACCATTGACAGCAGGGTCCCATGAGTATGGCGCACCAGCATAGTTGGTCGGCGCTGATACATTTAAGGTCTCGAGCATTGAGGAAAACTCTTGTGAGTCCTTTGCTACATTTAGGTCACCAGCGATAAAAAACATTTCGTCAGCTGAGCGGTTCGCTCTGAAAACATAACTCTCTATCTGTGCGAACTGGTCTTGTCTAACCACTGATGGAGAAATGTTGCAGGTGTCATCGTCAGCTTGAACGTGAGTGCCAATAACATTATACCTCTCCCCACCTTTATTAATGACGGTGTGTATAAAACCTTTTTGAGAAGCCCAATCCGCACCGCAACCCTCTCTGAAAATCACTTGTGACTTATACTCAATTGGATATTTACTGAATACAATCACACCGCCATCATCAAGAGATGTCGAACGCCAACCTTCAGTATGATCCCAGCCACTCTTTGTGCGCCCCAAAACGGGCGTTAGATATCCAAACTTCTGAGCGAGTGCATCGATAAGTATTTGACTCGCTTGGTTATCGAACACTTCGTTAAATACAACCACGTCAATATCATCAAAAATCGACGAGTTCGCCAATAACTCTGCTCGCTTGTTTGGATTAGTCCCACCAACGAAAATGCCCAGATGATGATCCAGCATATAGACATTATAATTCATTATCTTGGGAGGTGAGCTGTTCTCATCAGCTCGTAAAGTTAATGTGAACAGTATTAGAAAAACTGATATTAGATATCGTGTCATGGTTAGTACATCTCCTATTAAACTGAGATGCATCCTCCCATAATGATATAATTGATAGTAATTAAATAGACCTAAAAAAAATATCAAACCATGGTTAAAACCTTAATAGTCATCATAAAAGTCTGCAATTGGCAGTGGTTCCATTTTCACAGCGACCATTTTCTTTACAGGGCTATTTGAAATGATAAGCATATATTGGTTCGGTAGCTCTTCAAGTATTTGAACTGACTTAAAGAAGGATAACTTATTTCGTGCTTTTACATATCTATCATAAACAAGCATGTCATCATCATGCTCAAAATCAATATCGCCATGATCAACGCGTTCTTCACGTAAGCTTACATTAAATAGGCCATCACTCTTGCGAATGAATTTTCCTTTTGTGTAAATACCTAAGGTGTTATTGAGTCCAGCTTCTTTTATAACTGTAACCGCCTCGAAATTATCCTCACTGATCACGACGTCCATGTGCTCTGTGGCCATATAGTCACCATCTACTGTCATATAAAGGGTGGTAGAGTTGACCAAAACATTATTTTTCGAACGTAGGCTGTATGTAATAGAAGCGAACATTAAACAAAGACAAAAAAGAAAAAAGTAAATGCTTTTATTTTTAGTAAACATAACGACTAAGCTCCGCCTTAACCATACCAACGAGATCGTCCGTAGACTGAGGAGATTCAAACAAAACCACTAAATTGACAGGTGGTGCCAATGGCTTGAGGATTACAATAGATAAGCTTTCTTGAGAGTGAGCAAGGATCAATCGGCTTAACCTACCTTGTTTGACTTCTTCAGAAACCAGAGGAGTAACGCCTTTTGCGACTACTTTGGCCTCTTCTTCATTATCGCAATAGACAGTTAACGCTTCGCTAGAAAACATTTTGGTTAGTGGAAGCCAACTCGTTAAATTAGGCTCTTTTGCAGTAAACACCAATGGAAACAATGCCGCAATCACAATGAATACGATGCCCAATGCAATATAGAGTTGATTACGTCCAAATGTATGTTGTGTGTTTTTATCGGTACTTTCTTCAAAGCTCTCAGCCTTACCACTCGGTTCCCCGGTTAATAAGTGGTCTTGGCTACCTAATTTACTATCACTGTCTTCTAGCCACGATACCGCCTCACTTTCTAGTTTATAACCAACCTTCGCGACCGTTTTCAGGTACTTTTGTTGCTTCCCATCATCCTCGATCAAAGTACGTATCGCGCTAATCGATTGTGTAAGTGACCCTTCAGACACATGTTTTCCTGGCCAAGCTCTGTTCAACAAATCTTCTTTTGTATTAATTTTCCCAGCGTTTTCACACAACATTAGAATCACAAGATGATCGTGATAGCCGATGCGCTTTTCTTCATTTTTGAGTAAATCAGTCACTAACGGGTGGTCTAAGTGAATTAACCAATTATTTAATTTGTACATAAATTAGCCTTAAAAACTGAATAACCATAATATTTATATAAACATAAATTTCATGGATAAATATTGAATTCATTTAAAATAATTTTTCATATGTCACTTGATTCATTCAACCATTTATCACTAACCGAACGTTAACAGGATTAATTAAATGGTTATTTAAAAAGGCAAAATAAGTAACTTTTTTGTAAAAGCAACTATATATAAAAAATGCTTCGCCATGAAACAAAAAAAACTAAAACGCATACAATCTAAACTTGATAACTATTTCATAAAAAAAAGAGAGTGGATCTCACTTAATTATTGGTAAATATTACAAATTAATTAATATATTGACTTATAATGACAATAAATGTCTCTTGGCTTTTGCTCTTACTGGGAAAAACGTTTGCCTAGACGTTCGCTCAGAATCGTATTTACAACAAACTAATCTTCGCAGATTAAGTTTTTGCGTATGCGAGACTCATTTTGGGCAAATGATTTGACTCTTCCCCCCAATCCTCAGTGATGAAATTATTTTCTAAAACTGATACGTACATTTGCTCAACAAGAGTACGCCTTTTTGGCCAGCTACCAGAAAATTTGACACTAACCCGGCGTTGTTGCCTAAATCAGTTGAACCTTTTTCGAGTCCTGCGATCTGATCCTTT
>NZ_JAEFCE010000045.1:0-42969 GCF_016406055.1 Vibrio sp. IB15 | reverse complement strand
GGATATGAGTTGGCTAAGTCTCTTGATCAGCTCAACTTGTGATCAAGAGACAGGCCATTTGGCAGCCTTTTTTATATCTAAGTGGCTATGGTACTAAAAACTTGACATATACATTCATCCATATTGAACACAATAACGTACATATAAATAGTTTTGTACTAGATATGTAGCACTCTGAAACATTTATTTTACTGACCAGCATGTGGGGCTACCTTTCCGAAGGACTCAAGCTCCAAGAATTTTGATCTGAATAAATGTTCCGGTATTTTCTGTTTTAATAAAGCATGGAAATTATCATCATGAGTTGAAATAATTATTTGCTTACCTAGATTTACACTTAAATTTCTCAAAAGATCTATGACACCGAGGACATTGATACTGTCCATAGACTGAACGGGATCATCGATAAATATACAATCGACTTCTTCATCATCGTTCATAGTATGAATAGCCTTAGCTAAGAAAATACTTAAACTTAGCACATTAATTTGTGCTGCACTAAAGCTTAATGTAGGTGAAACGGTATTACTACCATCTTCATCGGTTATGAAAACTTGTAGTTTTGGTCTTCCTCCCTCTGGAAAGCTACAATTAAAGTCAATTCTTTTAAAGTCTGGATGTGGATCTATTTTTCTATAAATCGTATTAATCAAATCTATGTGAAAATACTGATTAATTTGCGACTCTAAAGCGCTATTTATCTTTCTTAAATCCTTCAATAATGCATCTTTGATACTCTCGTACTTACCAAGCTCTTCCTTTAACTCCACCAAAGTATCAGTTGAATTGATATACATTATATAGCTTAAAACATTATTAGTTTGATTTTTTAATAATTCTAATTTTTCTATTGAATTAAAGTTTTTATTAATAGAATCATTTAGAGATGAAACTTCGTGGATGAATCTTTTCTTTAAATCCTCCCAGTTATTTTCATCTAGTAAATTATTCACTTCGAGCTTGCCGACAACAAAATCAAACTCACGAACAAAATTATGTAAATCCATTAACTCTCTGTTAACCTCAGAAATATTCAACTTTATTTCTTCAGACTTAGCAGAGGGTTCATTGAAGAAATCAGAGGTGTATTGATAAAGTAAATCCGTTATAGCATAATCATTTATCTTAATATCTGAATCTATGTCAAAATATAACTTCTTCTGTCTATTAAACTCAGAATTAATAATTAACTTCAACTGTTTCTTATCTATTTTAGGCTCTATTAATTCGCGAGAGACATTGAGATCTAACAAAAGTAAAAGATCATCAGACAATAGGTTTTCTTGATTATCCACTTGACCAATAACTTTAGCAAAGTCAATTTTAAGGTTCTTTTCTTGCTCAATATAAAATTCACATTCTAATTCAGTATCATTTATCTGTTTTTCGATCAAATCGCTTGATTTAGTACTTTTTCTTATTAAACCGTCGATATGAATTTTATACTCCAATGGATTCTTATTTAGAACTAAGTACTTTAACCTATTAACCTCTGATTGATAATTATTAATGTTATCAATCTTTTCACTAATACTAGTCTTTTCTTTAATCAAAAGCTGTAAAGACTCTCTTAAAGAAATTAAGTAATTTTCTTTTTCAGCATTGAACTCATCACTTAATAGTTTAATCTTATACTCTCTATTTTTTAAAAGATACTGACACTCTTCAATCTCACGAAGGATCCTCTGCTGAGAATCACTCAAGATTGAATTAGAGTTTATGGTATCAGCTAGCTGCGAAAATGAATCATATTTATGTTGACATAAAGGGCAGTGTTGGTCTTGATTCTCGTTTATCAATTGAAAACCAATTCTAATAAGATCGGAAATCGAATTTTCTTGTAGTTTAGAAGATTCAAGTAAACGATTTAATTCTGAAAGTTTGTCAACTAATTTTTCTTTTTCAAAATTTAATGATGAATATTCTTTCGATAAGCACTGTAGTTTATCGTTATTAGATTTACTAGAAATAATATAGTCTAGATCATTAATCGTTAATTTTTTTACTTCGATTCCCTTAGACTTTAGTTCAAGTATGTTATCTTTTAACTGATTACGTCTTGACTCTATTTTTGATAGATCATTTTTACTGATCTCAAGTTCGAGGCTATCTATCTTAGAAAAATAATCTACTGAATCAATTTTATTTTTTTCAAAACTATTTATTTCAATTTGAATATTGTTTCTCTGCCTTTTCAACTCTTCTAAGACTGAGTTTCTTACTTGTAATTCTTTATTGTTATTTGTTAGCGAATCTTGAAGGCAAGTTAAATTAGAACTATAGTTGTTTTTTGTTTTTAACTTATCAAAAAATTCAGGAAGACGTTCTTTTAATGAACGAACTTTATTATAAAATGATTTATGCTGCTCTTGTCTTTCAGCTAGAAATAATTTATCTTTTTTTAATTTAGCAAACTTTTCGATATCATCTTTTTGCTTTGATAATTTAATCGCTTCACTTTCTAAAGATCCAATCTCTTTATATTTTGACTCAATAATGTGAAAAGAATCTATTAAGCTCTCCAATTGAATTTTATCATCATTTGATTTATTAATGTTTTTTTCTAAAACTTCCCAAAAATAAGATATTTTTATTTTTAATTTTTCATTCAACTCTTTATTAAAGGAAGTGTCAAACTCTGGAAAATTGGCTCCTTTATCATTTAGATCCGAAGCTAGCAAATTAATATTTTTTAGGCAATCAAGATCAATACTATTTTCTGCTAATTCTTTTTTACTTTCTATTTTATTAATTTCAATTTTAATTTTTTCTAATCTATTATTGATTTTCCCTAACATTAACTGTATCTGCTGACGGTCTTGTTCATGACTGTCATCACCACCTAATTGCTGGGCCATGAACTCCTTGTAACGAGATTCAGGTTTCAACTCTTTGAGGAAAGAATCAATCGCCTCCTGTGAAAGCATAACAGAACGGAAGTAACGCTCTTCAGGCTTTGTATTTTTATCATCAAACCTATAATCCTTACTTCCATTACGTGCAGGCGAAACGTTCCGTTCAATACTACCTTTATTAGTAGTGATTTTAATAACAGACTCTATATCTTCGGGAGCAGATTTTGTCCTTAATATGTGCTGCTTTTGACCGCTCTGGTTTAATTCTTTTGCATCACTATTATTATTGTTCGCTAAACTCGGGTCTCTTATATAACGCGTGATATTGTTGGTCATACAATAATCTATCGCGTCATAAAAAGATGTTTTTCCAAAGCCATTAGGTGCATATATAGAAATAATGTCTGCTGGCGTATCTCCTTGAACAGTAAAATCAAAGGTCCCATCTTGTTTATGCAAGTAACTTTTAAAAGCTTGTATTTCTACACGTTTAAACTTCATGATTAGAAACCTCTAAAATTGCTTTATCTAGCCAAGCACTTTGTAAATCTCGATCTTTATTAGTTCGTCCTTTTGGAAGGTTGGAACTCAATAAGTTTTGTGTCACCCGTGAATACTTAATTTCACTGAATTCTAGCTGATTTTCATTCCTCTCAGGAATAATATCATGACCCAGTATTTCATTGTTGAAAATATTCGCAAGCTGACCTGTTGTGATTTTTTTATTCGGAGTATCAAAAATTAATTTTCTGACAAAAAAGGTATCATTTTCAATTGTATATTTTAGAATATTATCTATCTTTTTTTTAGATATAAAAGCCAGATATATATTCCAGCTTGAAAAATCATTAACTGAAGTAAGATACTCTGCACCAACAAGATTATTAATCCTTTCCCATAAATCTTTAAGCCCTTCCTCATTATCAATGTAGCAAGAGATCACCGAATAGTATGAATAATCATCAAGTTTTGCTTTAAATAAATGAAATTTTATTTCTGGAAAACTCTCTATTAAAAAGCTAATTTCAGCTTCAGAATCTAAATAAAATTTAGCTTTCACTTTCAACACCTTCGACAGTTAAATATGGTTTATATTGACTTGCTAATAGTTCTATTATTTTCTTCTCATTTTCAGTATCAAAAAAATTTTTATCAGTATACTTATCATAAACTTCTTCTTTTGATTCAATACATTCACAGTGTAGTGCAGTCAAATCAACAACACTGTTTATTTTTGAAATTTTACTATTAACGACTCTTATATTTCTAATATCATTTTGAACTCTTCCAATATTAGATTTGTTCCAAACACTTTTAACAAATTCTTTTTTAAACTTAGGCATATGTGATTTAGAAAGAGTTTGAGCAACAATGATCCCATTGTCATTTAGGTTGTCTAAATCTGTAAATAATATATTTTTTATATATTCTCGCCAAACACCAGACTCACCTATATATATCAAACGCTTTGACTTGAGCATATTTCTAATATATTCCATATCGACACTTACAGGTTCATCTATTATTATTGATATTATCAGCAACTCCAAGAAAGCACTCCATAGCTCTCTACATCGTAATTCATACTTTGGTCTTTCATAAACATAGAAGAAGTTATGAAGCTGGGTCAATATTTCATGTGGGTAAAGGTTTACTTTGAATTTCTCACTGACCACACTTCTTAATGCTTGTTGGAGCAAAGTCAAACCATCATCATCAGCCCAACCTCTTTGAACAGTGAACGTAAAATCTACTAGGTGATCAAAGCTTGATAAATGCAAAGGTAAAAGTGGAGATAACTGCTTTCCTAAATATCTCTTTTTCGAGTTTTCTATAAGTTTTTCAAATTCACTAATTAATATGGCTTCAATACGTCCATGATACTCTCTACTTATATTACCATCCATTTTAGTTTCTATTGCACAGAGTAAAACTGGAGAGTCTTCATTACCTAATGTGAATATACCGCCACCAGAAAAGCCTAGTACATTACTATGATCGACTGTATCCTGTGGACTTAGTATTACTTTACCTATTTCTTTATAATTGTGCATTTTGTAGATATAGTTTGAATATCCACAATTTTCAAAATCTCTATCTTCTGGGTACCCACATAAGAACACGTTTTCGTTAGTAACTAATTGTTTTGAACTTACCCTCAGATCAAGAGTAACATCTGGCTTAACTATTAAAATTGCCATATCTTCAGTATCATGCTCAACAAAATCTAGTACATCTATGACACTTCCATCGTACTTAGTTACTACATGCGGATCTATATTGGCGCTATTTAGGTCATTACTATCGACTTTTAAGCAATGCCTAGCTGTTAAAACATATCCATACTCAGAAGACATTGGCTGTATGAAAACACCACTGCCATTGTTAACCTTGACGGAGTGATTTTTACGAATTAAGTCTGCTTCATGGCTCATAATTTTATAGTGCTCTTACATGATGCTGTACTAAAACTACCGTTGTTAAGCTCTTGTTCCGTAAATATTCTATGTATTAAATCAGGATAGTTAAACATAATATTTGCTGACGGACAGTTATTAATAATCCGAGCAAGAGTTAGTTTATTTGGCAATGCATGATGCTTACCATTAGCTGATATAATAAATTTTTGACACTCTATCATCTTCAATAAGTCACTGTTAGTATTTGCTTTGCTCCCATGATGAGAAATTTTCACATAGTCGATTTTTAAAGGGTTTTGCTCTGAAAACCCAAGAGATTTTAAACTTTCAATAACAACCGAAGGATGTGCATCCCCAAGGAGTAAAATCGACTTATCGAAGCACTCAAAAATAAATGCCAATGAACTTCCATTGTGAATTGAATTATCTTCTTGAAAGCAGTCAGCCTCGAGTAACTGTTCTAGTGAAGCTTTATAATCATTGCTTCTTCTCGAAGTGTTGGGATTAGGCTTTTCTTTTTCCCATTTAACTAGTAACTTTTCTAATTTGAGTAATGAAGGAGACAAAATTTTAAATTTACTTCCAAACCAATCTATCTCATCACCCGCTTTAAACAATCTTTGTGACCAAATATTCTTATTGGCTAAATGTTCTTCAAGTTTAATACCTTGCCGTATACTCGTGTTACTGGTTGAACTATTTTTTAGCGTTACAGTATTTGAATCTCCTAAAGGCTTATCAAAATGATTGAAAATAACCTTGCCCGAGTTAAACCATACTTCCTTAGTGATTTCACTCAAGTAACCAAACTGATTAAATCCGGCTAAAATACCACCAATATGATCATCATCGACATGAGTTAGCACTAGTAAATCTATGTTTTGTTCTTTTTGCTTAATCTCGTCTAAAAAACGCTTGAGCGCCCGGGGAACTTTTTGAACCTCAAACGCTTGCGCGGGTCCACCGTCAATTAGAATGTTTTTGATTTTTCCTTCAAATTCATAGCTAATGCAAATAGCATCACCATGTTCCGCCTGCAATATATTCAGCTCAATTCCCACCATTTCACCTTAGTAAACATATCAACTTTCTCATCCCCCGAGTAAATTGAATAACAGACATAAGCTATTGATTATCCGATATAATCAATTTAATCTAAGTGAACATAGTAACATATAAATTATATCTTACGGTATATATAGGCTACGTGTTAAGTTAAAGAAAAACGTTATTCTTCACACTTTTCTCAATAGTCTTGATCTGATGATGTTTCGGTTGCCCATCAAACAGCAAAATGTACAACTTCCGGTCTTGGTAAGTCCCTACTACATAGTGGTCTCTCTGTATCACGTACTCGATAGTTTCAGCGTCCGCGTCGGTACACAGGTACTTAATATCAATCAGCTTCACTTTCCGTAAGCCCACTACGTTCTCTGCTTCAATAAATCCGCCAAACGGGGCCCGAAACACATTCCCCATCTTTAATAGTGCGGATACTTCACCCGTATTCTTCTTACTTAAGTCTAAAGGGCCAGCGCTATTCATCTTGATAGCACTGTAGCCTACGCTCACATGAATGGATTGAAACATAGTAAAACCTGATTAAATTTCAATGTGTTGAGATATACATCGAGCTTGTGCCTGTTGTGCGACATAAAACATTGTTCTACGTTTAAGCTCGAATTACACTGTTTTTATATACAGTTATTTTAGGCTTAATTATGTCAGTACGCAATTTGAAAGATGGCTCTAACAAACCTTGGATCTGTGAATGCTACCCAAATGGGCGAGCAGGAAAGCGTGTTCGTAAGAAGTTTGCTACCAAAGGCGAAGCTAAAGCCTTTGAGCTTCACACGATGAAGGAGATTGACGATAAGCCCTGGATGGGCATTAAACCGGATAACCGAAGAATGAGTGAGCTTTTGGAAAATTGGTGGACCATCCATGGCCATACTCTAAAGTCAGGCAAGCAAGCCAAAGATCTCATATCCAAAACAATTGAAGAGTTAGGTAACCCAATTGCCTGCCAGTTTAAAGAACGAGACTACCTGGCGTATAGAGCAGCTCGTGTCCCCTATAGGGGCAAGAATAAATCCATCGAGATATCCCCAACCACACACAACCTTGAACTGATTTATTTAAAGGGCATGTTCAAAAAACTGATTAAGTACAATCAGTGGAAATATCCCAACCCGCTCGAAGCAATCGAGCCGATCAAAACCAGTGATAAGCACCTTGCCTATCTAACCAAGCCACAAATCGACGAGTTCTTTGATGAACTGCAGAACTGCAAGCGAGTTATCAAGGTATCAATCCCGCAAATCATTGTCATTGCGAAAATTTGTTTGGCAACTGGTGCACGAATCAGTGAGGCACTCACTCTAACTCGCGCTCAAATAACCGAGTTCAAATTGACTTACACAGAGACAAAAGGGAAAAGGAATCGCAGTGTGCCTATCTCACCATCTTTGTATCAAGAGATATTAGATATAGCGGTGAGCGACCATGAGATATTTAACACCAGTTACAAAGATGCTTGGCGTTACATAAAAAGAGCCTTGCCTGAGCACGTTCCGAATGGGCAAGCGACCCATGTTCTACGGCATACTTTTGCTTCGCATTTTATGATGAATAAAGGGGATATCTTAGTACTGCAGCGTATTCTTGGTCACACAAAAATCGAGCAGACAATGGCGTATTCTCATTTTGCCCCGGAGCATTTGATGCAGGCTGTTCACCTCAATCCTTTAGCAAATTAGTGGCGACAAAATGGCGGCAGCCACTGTAAAAGAGCGTTATCTAGCGGTTTTAGACGTAAAAAAGGCGACAATTTACATTGTCGCCTTTTGCAAATCAGAGCCTAATTTAGACTATTCCCAATCAAGGATTACCTTGCCTGAAAGCCCGCTACGCATAGCGTCAAAGCCTTTTTGGAAGTCATCAACCTTAAAGTGGTGAGTGATAATTGGTGTTAGATCTAGGCCTGATTGAATCAAAGAAGCCATCTTGTACCAAGTTTCGAACATCTCACGACCGTAGATGCCTTTGATAACCAAGCCTTTAAAGATTACTTGGTTCCAGTCTACTGCCATGTCTGATGGTGGAATACCTAGTAGAGAGATCTTACCGCCGTGGTTCATGTTAGTTAGCATGCTGTTGAATGCTGATGGTACACCAGACATTTCTAGGCCTACATCGAAGCCTTCTGTCATGCCTAGATCAGCCATTACATCTTCAAGCTTCTCTTCCATCACGTTTACAGCGCGCGTTACGCCCATCTTCTTAGCAAGGTCTAAGCGGTATTCGTTTACATCAGTAATTACAACGTGACGAGCACCTACGTGCTTAGCAACCGCAGCAGCCATGATACCGATTGGGCCAGCACCAGTGATTAGTACGTCTTCACCTACTAGGTCGAAAGAAAGCGCTGTGTGCACTGCGTTGCCGAACGGGTCAAAGATTGATGCTAGGTCATCTGAAATCTCCGCAGGGATCTTAAACGCGTTGAACGCAGGGATCACAAGGTATTCAGAGAACGCACCAGTGCGGTTAACGCCAACACCAGTAGTGTTACGACAAAGGTGAGTACGGCCGCCACGACAGTTACGACAGTGACCACATGTGATGTGACCTTCGCCAGAAACACGATCGCCGATTTCAAAACCACGAACTTCTTGGCCGATGCCAACAACTTCACCTACGTATTCGTGACCTACAACCATAGGTACTGGAATTGTGTTTTGTGACCACTCATCCCAGTTATAGATATGTACGTCTGTACCACAAATTGCGGTTTTCTTAATACGGATAAGAAGATCATTATGACCCATTTCAGGTTTTTCAACCTCGGTCATCCAAATGCCTTCTTCAGGCTTAAGCTTAGAAAGTGCTTTAATTTTCATAATGTTACCTAGTTCATCTCGCCTAACTGTAAGGCGAGAATCAAAAATCTTATTGTTCTTATCTAATCATCACAGCATTAGCGTTACGCTAACAACCTGCCATAAAATTAGATGATACCCATGTCTTTACCAACTTGGATGAACGCATCGATTGCGCGGTCTAGTTGCTCACGAGAGTGTGCTGCAGACATTTGCGTACGGATACGAGCTTGACCTTTTGGTACTACAGGGAAAGAGAAACCTACAACGTAGATGCCTTTCTCTAGAGCGCGCTCTGCGAATTCAGCCGCTACTTTTGCATCACCAAGCATGATTGGGATGATTGCGTGGTCAGCACCACCCATAGTGAAACCAGCTTCTTCCATGCGAGTACGGAAGTGAGCAGAGTTTTCCCATAGTGTTGTACGTAGGTCACCAGATTCTGCTAGAAGATCTAGAACGCGGATAGACGCCGATACGATTGCTGGTGCAACAGAGTTAGAGAATAGGTATGGACGAGAACGCTGACGTAGCCAGTCGATCACTTCTTTCTTACCAGACGTGTAACCGCCTGAAGCGCCACCCATTGCTTTACCTAGCGTACCTGTGATGATATCGATGCGATCAACAACGTTGTGGAACTCATGAGTACCAGCGCCGTTTTCACCCATGAAGCCCACAGCGTGAGAATCATCAACCATTACTAGTGCATCGTACTTGTCTGCAAGGTCACAGATAGCAGGAAGGTTAGCTACTACGCCGTCCATTGAGAATACGCCGTCAGTTACGATTAGCGTGTGGCGAGCGCCAGCTTCTTTAGCTGCGATAAGTTGCTGCTCTAGCTCTTCCATGTTGTTGTTCGCATAGCGGAAGCGCATCGCTTTACATAGACGAACGCCATCGATGATAGATGCGTGGTTTAGTGCATCAGAGATGATTGCATCTTCTTTGCCTAGAATCGTTTCGAATAGGCCAGCATTAGCATCAAAACAAGATGTGTATAGGATTGTGTCTTCTTTACCTAGGAACGTAGACAGCTTTTGCTCTAGCTCTTTGTGAGAATCTTGAGTACCACAGATGAAACGAACTGAAGCCATACCAAAACCGTGCTGATCCATACCACCTTTTGCAGCTTCGATAAGCTCAGGGTGGTTCGCAAGACCTAAGTAGTTGTTTGCACAGAAGTTTAGTACTTCTTCACCAGTCGAGATAGAAACCGCTGCTTTTTGAGCAGAAGTGATAATGCGCTCAGACTTGTAAAGACCTTCTTCTTTAACTTCTTCGATTTGATTTTGAATCTGTTGGTAAAATGCAGAAGACATTGTCTCATTCCTTCCTAGTTATTATTCAGCAGCATCGCGCGCCGCATTATGTAGGGATATAAACGATCCTAAAACGATCATTTACACTGTAAAACTAATCTCTATATTCTAGTTGAACATCCCCTTTTCGATTATCCCTCCAGTTGGAAAAACATTAATGAATCTGAGGCATAAATGATGGTTCATCCCAGTGACACAGGGCACATTAACGTCCTTCTCTTGTTCTTTTTAACGCCATGTTCACCGAAAATTCGACCTAATTTCGCTTTCATATCAAATCTCAATTTTTAATCTCAAAACGATATAGTAGTGAATTACTGTTTCTCTCAGAATGTGCGGCCGTTACACAGATGCCCAAGATAAGATGAGAAACAAGCCCATGGCACTATCCGACCACATCATTCAAGAAGCCTTCGAAAACGACTGGCACACCTGCTTTTATCAACCAAAAGTAGAAGCGAGTGCAGAGAAAGTAACAGGCGTAGAAGCTCTGTTTCGTCTGAATATTCCAGAAGAAGGTGTCTTTTCACCTGGTGTGTTCATTGATCGTGCTTTCGCATTAGGTTACGAAGAAGAGATCTTCTTTAGTGTCCTTGAGCAATCTTTAACTGAAGTGAAGTCGCTATCAGCACATTTGAACTTGGCCGTTAATATCAGCAAGAAAGTATTAGCGAACCCAGATAATGTAGAAAAGGTGCGTGAACTACTTTGGAATACTTCATTCAAGGCAAAACAGTTAACGTTCGAACTCAGTGAAGCTGATCAAAGGGATGAAGCGCTCTGCGAACAGGTTAGACGCTATAAAGCGCTTGGTATCAAAATCTCTATCGATGATTTCGGTGTGGGTTACTCAGACATGAATAAGGTGATGAACCTTGATGTCGATGAAGTGAAATTTGATAAGTCGATTGTAAATAGCGAAGACAGTTCTCGCTCTGAACTAATCCAGCAAACTTTGGCTTACTGTAAAGCATCTGGAATTAAAACCGTAGCGGAAGGTGTTGAAGATGTAGATAGACATCAACGTGTCCACCAGCTTGGCTTCGATCGCTGTCAGGGTTTCCTATACTCGAAGCCACTTCCGTTGACGGATCTTAGACTGGTCATGTAATGACTCTGTTCTACTAAGGAGTGGGCTAGCTTAAAACAAACTCAACGCTTTTTTTCTTCTGTTTTAGGTCATGGTAACGGATGTACTTGAAATAGATATCGTGCTTGTTTTGGATATTCTGAGAAAAGGGATTTTTCACCACTTTTTTAATATCAGCTTTGAAAAATGGCATACCAAGCATACTCATGTATGGCTCTAAATAGAGATCATAAAGAAACTGACACATAGCTGGATCAAGAGTAGGAAAACAGAATTCAGTGCCCGCTAAGTTGTCGGCCATGTAATCAAAGATCTTGCGACGAATAACAATACTCACGGCCCCTACACTGCACAGCATCTTGCTGACACCGTCGTAAACCACATGCCCAATGATGATGCCCTCATAAAGAAAACACAGCACCTGCATATCTTCTCTCTTCACACCCAAATGACTCGCGACTTCGATAAAATCTCTGCCGTAAGTTTTTTGATGCATTCCTTGAATCGACTTAAGCCTTTTTACAGGCAGTGAGCAAAGGCTATGTGATTCAACACTGGTCACCTCGTAATCGTAACCAATATCAACACTAAACGAACGCTCGGCGTTCTTCGTTGCCGCTTTCACTTGCACCATTTCTTCAACAAAGAAGTCATAATCAACCTGGAAGAAGCTCGCAATCCCCAAACGACGAACAAAACTGGGCAGTGTCTCGCCCTTTCCCATTGGCTCACCATCACCTGATTAACACCAGAAAATGCTCGGTGAGAATGGGAAAGTAACTCAGCAAACTCCTACTGAGATAAAGCTTTTTCTTCACGCAGATACTTTAACTTTTGTGCAAAATTCGATTTATCCATAACTCACGTTGCCTTAGTTATTATCTGTCGCTTAATACCCAAGGCTCATCTCGCTAGCTCTGGGTCATCGACTCTCTTTCGACACTGTCTTCAGTATGCTCTGCCAACCAGTACAACCAAATCATCACCAAACATAGGATGAAGCAGAGCACAAATAGCCAGTATGCGCTCAACATTTCTATCACCACACCACCAAGCAATGGCGCAATAGCAAAGCCAAGAGAGTAAAGTGCCGCCGCGCCGAAGTAAGATCCTCTGAGATGTGGCGGTGCCATTCTATCGATTTGTACATTAAGGGTTGGGAAAGCAATCACTTCTCCTAAACTTAATATAAAACAAGCAATTCCCCAACCTAGTGGCCAATCATTTGGTGTAAAAAGAAAGCCAATTTGCGCAATCGCCATCAAAATCATGCCGATTCGAGTTCTAACAAACAGCGGCACGTGCTCAAGCCATTTAAGCATTGGGAACTGGAAAACGATAATCGTCAGCGTATTCACCAAAACTAACCCAGCAATGAGTTGAGCGGCATCAGCGATTGAAGAACGCACTATGACTTGAGGAATTGACGACTCAACCTGCGCATAGACAAACATCATGATGAAGTTAGCGACCATCAGTTTTACAAAAATATTGTCTTTACGAATCACATTAAGCGTCGCGGCGAAATTAGGCAGTTGAGAGGGATCTGGCTTGGTAAAAGTACCTTTTCGTTCAATTCCTAACAGCAGCCAGACACCGTAAGCGACATAAGTACCACCAGCAACAAAGAACAGGTTTTGTGGCTGAGAAAGAGCCAAAGTGATACCAATCAATGGACCAAGTGCGCCACCCAGATTAAGTAAGAAGTAACGAATGTTCAGCGCTAACTCACGATCTTTGGAGTCTTTGAGATTATCGCCTATGACTGCCTTAGCTGGCGCTTCGATCATTGGGCGCATTAGACCCGTCATCATGATCAACACATAGAACTGCCACACTTCACTCGCTAATGCGATGCCAGTGTAGGATATCGAGGCAATCCAACTGCCTAGCACCATGACCCATTTACGTCCTAGCTTATCCGAAAGGTAACCCGAGTAGAGCCCAGTTCCAGCACCAACAACCGCGGATACCGCTAGCATGGTACCGACTTCAATCGCAGACGCACCGTAATCTTCATAGAGAAAGACGATCAGAAAAGGCCATGCCATAAAGTAGCTTGTTCGGGCGAGTAACGTTCCAGTCAGAACTGTCCATACTGAAAAGTTAAACCGTTTTATACGCTGCTTTTGAAACAAGCTTTCTGATCTATCCATAGATAACGCCTCTATAACCGACTGATTTAAATATTATTATTCAGCCAGTATATAGAGTAAGTAGAATAGATACAGAGTATTCAATAAAGCTGTGTTAATTATGGCACCTCCATACCTATTTCACATTAGCAGATGCACACAGCCAAAATACCATTAACGAAGAGCGGTCTAGAGTTAAGGTCATAGAGCAGCCTCTAGTCAAAGATCAACGCACTAGGCTGAGTAATGTTGCCCTTTGCGGTCAGACAATACCTTTCCGTCTTTGATCGTCACGATTCGCTTGGTTCGTTCAGCAAGCGAATTATCGTGCGTCACGATAATCAATGTTCGGCCCTCAGCATGAAGCTGATTAAACAAAGCCTCTATCTCAGCGCCAGACTTGGAATCCAGAGCCCCTGTTGGCTCATCAGCTAATATAATCTGAGGATCATTAACCAAAGCTCTAGCAATAGCGACACGCTGTTTCTGACCACCAGACAGCTGATTCGGTTTATGGTCAAGTCGATCGCCCAACCCTACTTGTTCAAGTAATGCCGCCGCACGCTTACGACGCTCTTTGGCTTTGATCCCTGAGTACACGAGAGGCAGAGCAACATTGTCCAATGCAGATGCATACTCAAGCAAATTAAAACTCTGGAATACAAAACCAATTTTTTGATTCCGAATACCAGCAAGATCATTAGCACTCAACGCAGCAACATTTTTTCCATCTAGCTGATACTCCCCTTCCGTCGGCTTATCAAGGCAACCCAGCATATTCATCAGCGTTGATTTACCGGATCCTGACGGGCCTAAAATAGACAAAAACTCTCCCTTCTCAATCGAGAGATCGACACCGTCTAATGCACGTATTTCAGTATCACCGTTTGAGTAGTGTTTACCGATATTTGAGAGTTCCACTAAGAATTTGTTAGACATGGTTTCTCCGCTGTCTTTGATCTCATCATTCACTTTGTAGTGCCTCCATCGGAGTCACTTTCGCCGCACGATTAGCCGGAAGCCAAGCCGCAGCGACACCAATAACCACCAACGTCAAAACAACAATGGTGACAACCAACCATGAAAGCTCAGGCACAGGTTTACCAAGACGCTCATAAAACATGTTGCCTTCAAGCTCTAACGAGCGAATTACAGCAATCAGTGTATAAGTGATTACTAAGCCCAATAAACCGCCCATCATCATAGTCATCAATGACTGAACCAGATAATGCATGCGAATCATCCCTGGAGTAGCACCGACCGCCATTCTCACGCCAATATCTCGTGTGGATCGTTTCACCGTTGCATACATCACGTTAGCAATACCTATGCCCGCCACTGCCAAAGTGATAAAACCAATCACACCAAGGAACCCCTGCAGACCAACTAAGAATTGTTGCATCGTTTTTTGTTTGAGGAACATATCCTCAACCTGAACGACCTGCTCATCACTGACACTAGCACCATGTTTGCGCGCAATAACCTGACGAATCGTATCTGCAAGTTTGACTCTGTCGACACCATCATGAGGTTGAACGTTGATACCACTGATATCTCCGTTGATATTAAAACGCTGCCATGTAGAGAAAGGAACAAAGCTCGAATAATTGATGCTATCTCCCTGTTCAACCTTGGCACTGTTTTTCTCTAGTACACCAATCACCGTAAACTCTTGGCTGCCAATTTTTACTGTTTTCCCGACGGGATTAACCTCTAATTTGACAGTAGCAAACCAGCTAAAGCTTTCATTAGGGTTAAACAAATCGGCCGCTAAAAGGTAACCCAACACGATGACTTTGCGTTGTTGCTTTTGGTCTAGAGGATTAAACCAACGCCCTCCTGGACGTGTCTTGAGATTCGTCACCGACTGAAATTCAGTCGTTACCGCTAACGCTTTTTTCCAAGACCCTCGCTCCCCAACAGTAAGTGATTCATCCCACACAGCTGTCGGCACCGCAGCTTTGATGTTAGGCAGAGCCTCTACAACTTTCGTATCTTCTGCTGTTAGAGTCAGCGGCTTGCCCTGATGAAAAGATCCATAATCAACCGTAGCCATCCCCACTGATAGATAAATCAAATTACCATTGCCATTTTGTGCCGTTTTAAGCACGCCTTGTCTAATGCCTTCTCCCACCGATAGCATCGCTGAAATACACAAGGTTGCCCACGCAACAGCCAGAACTGTGAGTCCAAGTCGTAGCTTTTCTGCAGACATTTCCTGAAAGATTTGTCTCATCGGTAATAGCATGATTAAGCCCTCGCACTAAGTGCATCAACAGGAGTGAGACGAGACGCCCGTTTTGCAGGAAAGTAAGAGGCTAAGAACGCCAGAATCAGTGTCACCGTTAACGCCATTCCAATCGAGCTTAACGTGATAACAGGTGATCCAATCCATTCTGGTAACGCCATCGAGCCAAGCAAATAAACCGTACCAAAGGACGCCATTAATCCCACGATGGATCCTAAGGTAACTAAGATAAGCCCCTCAATAATAAACTGAGACATGATGGAACCCTGTGTTGCACCAATCGCCAGCCGAACGCCAATTTCTCGAGTTCTTTCCGTAACAGAGAGAAACATGATATTAGCCACACCCAAAGCGCCAACCGCCATAGTCATAGCGCCACTGGTCGTCAGGAATATTTGAATACCACGAAAGATACCGGTAATCACGTCCCCACCCTCGCTAAAGTCGGGCAGATAGACCGCATCTTTATCCGTAGGGTCAAAGTGCATCTGTTTAGCAAAAAAATTAGCAATATTACGTCTAAACGATGCGGAATCCATGGCTTCTACAGGCTTTAATAGCAGTTGCCATGGCTTATCGTTCCAGAGATCAAGATAAGTAGTTTGAGGCACAAAAACTCGTCGACTCTCACCGAAAGAGATCCCTCCTTCATTATCGACCATCACACCAATTACGTAGAATGGAATGCCGTTGATCTTAATATGGTCGCCAATGTCGACTCCGCCCATTTGAGCAATTCGATCACCCAATACAGCCACCCGTGTGTGGTTTGCCATATCCGTCACCGAAATATTTCGTGAACCAGGCTGCAACTTATTTTGTGAGATAGGAAAATAAGAGGGAGCAACACCACTCACCATACTGCCAATATTATGCCCTTGAGTATTCGTCACGCTGGTATCCCATTTAAGGTAAACAGCAGACGCCTCTTTAACAAAACCAGCCTGCTGGATCAGCTCAATTTTATCTTGTTCAAGGTTTATTTCGCGCCTTGAGGGCAAGCCCTGCCAAGGTTTACTCGTACTAGAGGGAAACACAACCTGAGTGTCATTGACCAAAAATGAGAAAGACTTCGTTTGATAACGATAGAAGCCTTCCCCTAGCGCCATTAAAACAACAACAGACAGTACGCCCCATGAAATTGCAATAATCGCCAAGGCACTTTTCATCCGATGCGCCAACAACGTTTGCCAAGTCTGAAGAAAAAGATTAACCATGGTGTAACGCCTGAGATATCAGCGCCATCGCTTCATCATCTAATTTACCAGTTGTCTGTAGCAGGCCTATTCTCTGACGCCAATAATCATATAAGTTGGTCTGTAGAAGGAACCTTGAATCAAATAAGCTGTTATGTGCATTGATAACATCTGAGGCTTCTAGGAAACCCGCGTCGTATAACTTTTCTTTGCTACTCAACACCTCTGCGCGAGACGCTACAACATCATGCGCCATTAACACTCGTTCCCAGTTGAGCTTCACTTGAGTAAAGTTCTGATCAATTCGCTTCTTGATGTCTATTTCAACCTTTCGTAAATCCTGCTTAGCCGTCAACAAGTTAAGCGAAGTTTGGTCCACTTTGGCGCGTGTTGAACCATTTAAATCAATAGGAACACTAAGAGTTAAACCCGCGTTAAATTCACCGTTGTCCAACCGATCACTGTCGTTATAGCCCACTTGCCCTTTAACTGTTGGGTAATAACCTCCTTGGGCGGATTTTTTGTCTAGCTTGCGCGCTTCAACGCCTTTTATGGCAACCAGTAATTCAGGGCTATTATTTCTCGCTAACTCAAGCCACTGCTGCTGAGAAGCCACCAGCATAGGAGGCTCAACCAAATTCTCAGTACGAATTTGATCCACCGAATCAGGAGCTTGGTTTATCAGCGCTTCCAGCTCTGACTTTTTACTTTCTAACTCTGCCTTTGCTCGCAGAATATTGGCTTTGTCAGACAACTGATTAGCACGCATCTCTTCCACATCAATCGATTTCACTTTGCCTGCTAGATAGCGTTTTTCGAAGATTTTTAGCAGCTTGCTGCCTTCCTCTAACTTACTGTTAGTTAGCTGTAAGTTACCTTGGGCGCTGCCTATATCGAGATAAACCAGAAGTAACTTAGCCGCCAAATCATTATGTGCTTGAGCCAATTCCAGCTGGGATTTCAGATAATCTGATTGTGCTTTATCTAATTCAGACCAAAGACTACTGTCCCAAATAACCTGAGACAGCTCTGCACCATACCGATTTGAACTACTGCGGTCCTCGCTCCAGTCTGCTGAAGCGCTCGCGCTTAAAGCGGGTAATAAAGAGCTGCGACTTAAATCCACCGAACTCTCGCCGAGTTGAACACCAATTCGGGCTTTCTCGTAATCAGGATCCGTCTGTTTGGCTCGCTGCCATGCTTGTTCAATAGAAAGGGCATATGAAGGACAACTAAGTACAGTTGCTAATAGCAAGCTGCCTATACTCAACAGGGTCGATTTACGAGGTGACAGAGGTTTGTCTAATCGCTGTGAACAACTAAACAGCGCTGGCTTAACCATGTGCTGCCCCCATCATACTGTTGTCGATGACGGTTTCGTCTAACTCCACACCTTCGATGACTTCAACATTGATACCATCTGATAGGCCCAGTTTTACCGCTTGCTTGTGGAAGCCTTGTTCTGAGCTATCTGGGATTAATACGTTAGGGCTGTCGCCTTCAAATTGCAGTGCGCGCTCTGGTAGAGTGAGTACATTTTCTGATTTAACTAGAATTATCTGAGCAGATGATGAGAACCCTGAACGTAACCGGACGTCTTGAGGTATTTTGAGCTCGCCAACTTCGACTTCAAAACCGTTATCAAAACTTTTGCCCGAACTACTATCAGCTGTCGAGTTAAGACTTTCAGACTGAATCGCAATCTTAGTCAGTACCCCTTCTATTTCGATACTTGGATAAGGTGCAACGGTCAGCGTTACTGGCATCCCCGGGGTAAGTTGTGCGGCATCATGCTCACTAACACTGCCCTTAAAAATCAGGCTGTTCATATCGGCCAATGACATCATTTCTGTTGCCGCTTGACTCGATTCAGTAGAAATAATCGGTTCTCCTACCTCGACTTTTCGATTCAACACCGTACCGTCTATCGGAGCATAAATGGTAGAGGTGAGGCGAGAGTTACCAATTGTCGACTCCCCGCTTTGAATCAATTCGAGGTTCTGACGTTTTTGCATAACGTCAGCCTGTGCTGATTTCACATTGGAACGTGCAGTCACATATTCGTCGTAGTTCTTAGGAATGATTTCTTGTTCAACCAAACTCTGCAGATTAGCGAGTTGTTGTTTTGCTGACTCAATGTTCGCCTCACTTCGCATCAACTCTGTCGAGGCATCGGTCAACGCTTTCGGGGTAGGGTTAGGGCGAACCTTAATAAGCGGCTGACCTTGCGTTACGTACTCACCAACACCAGCATAGATTTCACCAACGATCCCGTCGATTTGAGATTTGATAGACACAGAGTGAGCGGGAACGATATACCCCACCGCAACCGCCTGCTTTTCGATCGTCCCCGTGGAGACCGTTAGGGTTGGAAAAGCTTCTGGAGGCGTTGAAGTTTGAAAATAGAAATACGCACCTCCACCTATCAGCGTGGCACATGCCACAGACACTAACCCACGTTTAGTCATAATTTATCCAGCTCATTATTTTATATTTGTGAGCCCTATGACTACCGTGGATATGCGAAGTTCATAAATAGTATAAAATTTTATAATGCATAGCGTTAAAGCAAAATTAAACGACAAACTTTCTACGCCTCCTTTTAGCCTTATCATGACCATTTAAGTAGAAAGTTGTCTCCGTTTAACGCACTTTAAATCTCGTAGGCCCAGCACTCTTGTTGTATGTCGAGCAGCTCCGGCTTACCGCTCTCTAGCTGATAGAGGTGGAATTGGCTTAAAGGGGGCGAATACACATGTAACGTAATGAGCGGTTCATCTCCAGCCTGTAGATTCGATATCTGATGGATATCATTATCTTTACTGACGGTCACACTGCCCTCTTGGAAATGAGTCGACTGAGAAGCAAAAATATGGCCATTAGCCGCCGTTTCAAACAAGGTTTCCGTTGCTTGCCCGTGTAAAATTTTTACGCCACAAGACGTATTCAAATGATCGTGTATTTTACTTCTTTGCCCATTTAGCCAACTCAAAATTAAAACTTCGCAGTGGTCATTCTTGAAAAGTCTTTGTCGGCAGTATGTTTCTTTATCAAAACTCGCCAACGACTTGATCTCTTCTTTACTCAGCTCGATGTTATCCAATATGAACCGAATGGAAGCCAGAGACATAGGTTTATTCGCCAGCTGTATTTGGTCCATAAACTCTTGGAAATTAAGCTCATAATCGTTATTAATTAACGCGGCTAACGCAGGAGATTGCGTTGGGGTAATATCAGTACGTTGCAAAATACTTACCTCTAACTATGTTTTGCTCTTCCGAACTCGAAGTTAAAAGTTCTCTTCGAACGATGAAATATAGCTGATTCGATTCAGCACAAGTTTGGAGGATATTAACACCGTTTAAATGAAATTTAACAAACAATCACAAGTATTTACATTGATATAACAAAAGCATCTAACAACCAATTGGAAGCAACGGAATTGCCATATTGACTTGAGATTTGAATAACTGAGTAATTTGAAATAGGAACAACAAAAGAACGGCTTCCATCACGGCTACTATTGCGCGTATCAATTGATGAAATTGATTCACAAGTCAGAAGAGATCAATCACAATCAAGGTTATGCTCACTGTTGAAATTAGTCTAACTGGATACTTATGATTAATCCCAAACTCATCGCCTTACTTCCTGATCTCGCCTCGTTCATCTTAGTGGTAAATGAAGGGAGTTTTACTGCGGCAGCAAAACAGCTAGGGGTGACACCTTCAGCGCTCAGTAAGCTGATTACACGTTTAGAGAAAGCACTGTCAGTCAAGCTATTCGAACGAACCACTCGTACGCTTATTATTACTCAGGCAGGCCAATTGGTTTACGACCAGAGCGTTGTCATGATTAACGCTGCACAGCAAGCGGTTGAATTGTCGACCTCTGATCACACAGAACCAGCAGGCTCCATAACAGTAGCGGCGCCTGAAGCTTTCTTAAACTCAGTGCTACAGCCTTTTGTTGTTCCATTTTTAAATCAGTATCCAGAAATCCAACTCAAGTTGAGAGCGGCCGATGGCGACATCGATATTTTACGTCAGGGCATCGACATCGCTTTCCGCCTAACCGATAAGCCCGACGAAAGCTTGGTTTTGAAAGAGCTTGGAAAGACAAACCTCGTGCTATGTGCGAGCCCCGACTATCTGAAAGCCAAAGGAGTTCCTAGCCACCCAACAGACCTTTCTGAACACGATTGTTTGTATCTTGCAGAGACAGACAAAGACCACATTTGGGACTTCCTTAAAGATGATGAGTTTCACACCGTTTCCGTCAGTGGTCGATACGCAGTGAACCACTCTCAAATGCGACTAAAAGGTGTGAAAGAAGGTTTGGGGATTGGCATCTTCCATGACTTTGTGATTCAAGATGCGTTAACAGAAGGTAGCGTTGTTCAAGTACTAAATGACTGGACCATCAAGAGTAACTACCACGGCGCCATCGCTATGCAGTTTGCACAAACCAAGTATATGCCCGCTCGCCTACGCGTGTTCATTGACTACGCGATGGAACACTTGGGTGAAAAGTTGGCAGGAGAAATAAACTGATGCTAAAAGGAATCCACCACGCCGCCATTATTTGCTCAGACTACAAAGCCTCAAAACGCTTTTACACTGAGATTTTAAAGCTAAAAATTATTGCAGAGAATTACCGAGCAGCGCGCCAGTCTTACAAACTTGACCTAGCACTCCCTAATGGTGCTCAAATAGAGTTGTTTAGTTTCCCTGATGCACCTGAAAGACCGAGCTTTCCAGAAGCTCAAGGATTGAGACACTTAGCCTTTTGTGTTGAGGACGTTCAACAAGTAAAAAGCTATTTAGAAGGACAAGGAATCGACGTTGAACCGATTCGAGTTGATGAGTTTACAGGGAAGTCATTCACGTTTTTCGCAGACCCAGACGGCCTGCCGCTAGAGCTTTATCAAATATAGAGCTTTATCAAAAATAGAGCTTTATCAAAAATAGGCTGTATCAAATCTAAACTTTCTTGAAAAATCAGCTTCCCGCCAGAATAAAAAACGGACCTTCTCAAGCCGAAAAAGTCCGTTTTTGGTTCAATTAGCTCAACGCCGTTTTGAACTTCTCAACACGTGAGAACAGTAGCCAATCCAATATCATGGCCGTCACAATCGTTGCTCCTGCGAGAGGGAATAGTACTGAAATCAGCACAACACTCACCAAACCAGCTTTCCATAAGCCAGCATCACCAAACTTAGGTGGCGCGCCAAGCTTACGTTGGCCTGACGGTCTGCGCATCCACCACATCACACCGCCAGTCACTGACACAACGATGAACGCCAAGCAGAACAAGGCATTTAAAAGCTTGTTGATAATACTTATATCACCTTGGTGCAGAGAGATACCGACCGCTAATGTCTTGGCGATAAAGTTATAATCTTGCCAGGTCACTTCACCAAGGATACGACCTGAATACTGGTCGAGGTGCGTGGTACGATCTTGAGTGGGATCGATGATATCTCCGCCCATCGTGTTTGCTGTCACTGTGTAAACACCCGTCTCAGAACGTGGGAAATTCACCTTGTACTGCGTGAAGCCAAGAGCTCGTGCTTTCTCAATGACATCATCAATGGCAAAGCTACTCACAGACATGACATGCATAGAGTGGTCATCACCCATCTTAGAATGATCATGAGGTTCGGACGCCTCTTCCACATGATGAACGTGTTCTGCTGGCTTATCTTGAGACAACGGCAGTGGTGTCTGTTCCAGATTCCATGGCAGTTCTTCTTCTGAGCCATGGTTAAGCGATGCGTGTGTCTTATCAGACAGCGGAATATCATCCCACATTTGAGCAGGGAAAGTGCTCCATGCTTGGACGAGCTTACCGCCCCAGAAACCTGTCCACGCCAAACCAGACAGGATAAAGAGCAGCAGAATAAGAGATAGCGTGCCACCTATGTTCGCATGCAGATCACGCATCAGTACTCGTGGGCCAGATGACACTCTCAGCTTAAGAAAGCCTGCACGGCTCGCATTGTCTCTTGGCAACCATAGGTAAATGCCACTGATAAGCAACAGAATCGACAAGCTGATCGCAACTTCAATCAGATAGTCACCCCAATCGCCAATCAATAACGTGCCGTGGATGTCGTTTGCTAACTGGTACAGGCTGTCACTGCGTGGTACTTCACCGACAACTTCACCCGTATATTGATTCACAGTTGCAAAAACAGATATGCCATCTTCCAGAGAAACTGAAAATCGGTTCGCCAAATCAGGCGCTTTGCTTGGGACAAACTGTGTCACTGAGCCTTGTGGATATTGCTTTTGGACTGCCGCTAACTGCTGCGAAACCTTGATTGGTTCACCAGATGCCGTAATTTCAATCGCCTCTTGATGGAAAGCCAGTTCGATCTCATCGTCAAACAACATCACTAAGCCAGTAATACTTAGCATCAGCATAAATGGGATAACGAACAGCCCAGCATAGAAATGCCAGCGCCAGGTGAGAAAGTAGAGGGTTTTATTGCGCTCTTTGCTTTTAATATCGTTTTTCGAACTGCTTGTTGCACTGCTTGTAGACTGCGAAGTCGCTTGTGCCTTCACAGTAGTTTGAGATTCATTTCTCAACATTATTATTTCCTTTGACATGCGCAAACGAACCTTCTGAAAAATCAGAAAGTCGCTAAGGCATGTTTAACTTTACTTAATACTATATTTTTTAATTATTTTAATGAGTGAGGTTTAAGCAGTAACAAAGGGAGGGCCACGGGGGGCTTGTCTCGAATAGCGTTCGCTTAGAGCCAAAAAAGCGTAGCTGTCTGAGACAATAAAACTCAGTCGAGTTGTGAGTAGTGTAGTTGGAAGTTCATCTTGGTGGAATGTGGAAAAATGGCTAAACGGACACGGCTTACCTTTATGAGTATTCGGTTCACCCTCTTCGATTTGAACCAGTTCAAAGCCATTGACCGTACACAACGACGCCCACACTCCCGCACTGTTACCATGAGAATTGATAACAGGCATTAATGTCACTAAAGCCCAGCTTAACGCTGTAGCAAGTAACATAGAGAGGTTGAACGAGGTTCGGCGCATTATTCCAAATCTTTATAAATTTTCCTTATTATGAGGCACTTGTTATATAGGTAAACGTAAAGATTAACATCAGGTTAAAAAGTTGAAGCCAACGCACACTCTTTTTAGTTAAAAACTGGTTACGCGAATAGAACATAACCCATATTATTCATGTACGTGCACATCTCCCGGCTAAAAAGCCACCAATAAAAAACGCCGCCTACATTTTCCAACAAAGGGAAATATAGGCGGCGTTTTAGAAATCGAATCTTGAGGTTTGGCTTTGTTAACTGTTAAGCAAGCAAACGCTCCTGATTAATCCATTAACCGAAGATCTTGCTCCAGATACTTGGGTTACGCTTGTCGTGGTACTCTTCACGAAGGCCATCAATCGTGCGCAGCTCTTGTTTTGCTGCCTCGAAATCACCTTGGTCTAGCTTCTGTTCAATGCTATCGATCGATAGACTGATCTTCTTGAAGCCTTCCATGAAGTTTTCTTCTTTCTCTACTGGGTACACACCCGTTTTTAGCTCTGCCACTAGCGTATCTAAACGAACGATAGGTTTTTGCATCTCTTCAATGCTTTGAGCTTCTGCCGCTTGTTTGAATGCAAGCTTCATTTCTTGCATGTTTTTCTTAAGGTCAACGTTAGCAAATGCATTGCCAGACATTACTGCTGCAGCGATTAGGCCAGATAAAAGGATTGGGCGAGTTTTCATTGTTTCTCCAAGTGAAACTGTGACTTTGAAGATAGCGCCATCATTATTGCAGCGCTTCGACTTTATTATTTTCCGGCTAGTGTATACAAAAATCCGTCAGGCACAAAAATTGATTGTGTCGAAATGTAAACCCGCCGACATTCTCTTAAACAAGCGCCGAGTATTCTGGGATCTCGTTGCGACCACGTAACGCAAGAAACGATAAGAACTGCTGCGGTGAATGGGTAATCACCTTATTCGAGTCAATGCCAACCTCATCAAGCAACGCAGACACAAGATCCAAGCCACCAACATCATTACAAAAATGCGCATCACTACCCGAAGTGATAAATGCCCCTTTTGCTTTTGCTATTCTCGCGATCTCGTAGCAGCGGTCGACACTACCCACGCGGCTATTGCCTTTCAGGGTCGTGTTATTTATCTCGATAGCGACATTATGCTCTACCGCACATTGAATGACGGCTTCAAAGTCGAAATCAAAATTAGGATTACCCAAATGACCGAGTGCATCGACTCGGCCACCTTTGATGACATTCAAGAGAGCTTCAGTATGAGCTGCAGAATCTGACGGACGGAATACAGGCTCATGAAAGCTCGCAATCACCCAATCTAAGTTCTTATCAACACTTGGGTGTATATCGATTTCACCCTGAGTGTTCATAATGTTTGATTCAACGCCGCGAATAATCGCAACGCCTTGGATAAAGCGAGGAAGTACACGCTGATTGCTAAAAAACCAGTAGTGTGGCGCGCCCGGCATTGACTCTGAATGGTCAGTGGTACAGAACATAGCAAGGCCGTTTTGTTTTGCCGATTTAGCGTTTTCAATCAATGTACTATAGGCATGGCCACTGGCGTATGTATGGGTGTGAGTGTCTACCTTTAATTCCATAAATCAATGCCCTCTATTGATATCTAAACTTTTCAGAAAATAAACCTAAAGCCTCAACTTGGAAGCGAGTGCCTTATGGTATCAATAGAGCCAGTTTATCAGCACAAAGTGACAATTAGCACCTTAACCTAACGCTTTCTTATAACTAATTGCCCAGCAGTTACAGGACAGACTGTCACCTCTACCTTCACGCAACATTCTATCGGTCGGCTTCATTATCATAGCGACAGGCTAACCTGGTAATTGAGCCAATTTTTTGCAACCTACCCAAGTTCGTCAATACTTAAACCAGTTCACACGCTGGAGTGTTAGATGAGACGAAGACGTTATCCGCTGAGTATCCACATCACTAGCCTTTTCCTAATTTTGACAACATTTGTCGGCGCAGTTTTGATATCTATAAGCTATCGGCACTCTCAAGAGTTGCTATTAGGAACCGTTCGCGAGGTAAGTAATGAGCACCGTGACAAGCTAGAGTCGGTGTTCAAGCAAGCAATAGCGCCTGTCATCACCACTTTGAACGTGATGGCTGTCAGTCCGTTTGTTAATCAACAAAGCTCCTCTATCGAGAAGGAGTCTTGGCTAGCGTCGGTTGATATTATCTTCAAACAGAATACTAATTTAGTTGCGCTCTTCTATGGCTCGGAGGATGGTGACTTTAGAATTTTCCGGCCCTTAAGTACAAATAAGCAAAGAGCCGAAAACAACGCTCCTGCTAAGGCGACCATGATGGTCAGCAGCACCAATTTGGATGGCGAGAACTTTATAACTTTCCTCGATGGCGCACACCAAGTAATCAGCACGGTGCAAAGCGAGAGTAAATTCAACCCAACGACTCGTACTTGGTATCGCAATGCAAAACCAGATGGATCAATACACCTATCCGAGCCCTATCTTTTTTATTTCCTGAAAACCAATGGCATTACGCTTTCTAGGCGTTCAGCTGATGGTAAACATGTGGTGGGTGCTGACTTCACGCTGAGTTCACTCTCTTCTCAGATCAGTGAGCTGGCTTATTCTCCCCAAACTAGACTGGCTCTATTTGACCAACACTTTAACCTTCTTGGTCAGCATCAACTGGATTTAACGACCTCTAACCTCACCTTCCAAGCTAACCATGACAATACTAATAATGTAACTGGTGCAGGAAAACTCTCTGGTAGTGAGCAGGAGCAGAACTTTTTCAACATCCCCAAACGAGAGCAAATGGAAGCGTTAAAATCTTCAGTATTGGGGCCGCTAATCTCAGATGAGGAAAAGTTTAACCTCAATCTCAAAAACGTCGAGTACAACCTGAACACATGGGCACTGACCTTAACTCCGGTTGAGCTCACCCAAAACGTGACCCTCTATTTGGCAGAAGCAACACCCCATAATGAGCTACTTTCTGATCTCATTTCGATGCGTGACAAACAGGTCGCCGTCGCGATTGGGATGTTGTTTATCTGCTTTGGTATCGTATGGTTGGTTGCTAATCGTCTATCCCAACCACTCAATACCTTGATGCAGCTTACCGATAACATCGCTCGGTTCGATTTCCGTCGTACCCATTATCCGAAGAGCATGATTAAAGAGGTCGCAAACCTCGCCCACTCCATTGAATTGATGGAACACACACTTCATGACCTGATCAACTTACTTCGGGACACGGCAGGGAATCAGGAGTTCTCGATACTTGCCAAGAACATCGCTCACCAAAGCTATTTGATAACCAAAGCCGAAACCATAGTGCTGTTTACTCAATCAGAAGAGAAAGATGTATTTGATACCGCCGCCAACCTAGCGATCATTCCCTTTAAAGCAGACATCAATGACTTCATCAAACACACACCTTGGTTACTGTGCAAACTCAAGTCAGGAGAGACTATCCACCTAAATCGAGAAGACAATGTGCTCAACTACTATCAAGACTCTATCTTCAACTCAGACCTGTACTTGTTCCCATTATTGAACCGCGAAAAGCTGTTGGTTGGTATTGTGGCGATTGGCTATGAAAGACCGATTACCAAAGCTCAAGCAGATAAACACGCCTTTTTAAGAGAGTTATTGAGCTTCGCGGAAATAGCCAAAGACAACATCGACCAAATGCAGCAGCAGAAAGACATGCTCAACGCCTTTATTGAGCTGATAGCCTCTGCGATAGATACCAAATCCCCATACACTGGCGGTCACTGCCAACGAGTACCTGAGCTGACCAAATGGTTAACCCAAGCGACTATCGATGACGACCGTTATTACCCTCAGTTCTCTCTGGACAACAAACAGTGGGAAGAATTGATGTTAGCTGCGTGGTTGCATGACTGCGGGAAAGTCACCACCCCAGAGTATGTGGTAGACAAAGCAACCAAACTTGAGACCATTTACGACCGAATCCACGAAGTTCGCATGCGATTTGAGTTACTCAAACAGCAAGCTGAAACCGACTATTGGAAAGCGATGGCGAACGGTGAACTTCAGGAAGTGCAGCTACAGATCCTCGAGCAAACTCTATCAACACTCGATGAAGAGTTTGCCTTCGTTGCGCAGTGCAATTTAGGCGGAGAATCAATGACAGAAGCACAACTCGAACGATTGGACCAAATTGCCAAACGTCAATGGAAACGAACGTTAGACGATCAGCTTGGAATATCTTGGGCTGAAAAAGAGAGATACGAGTCGTGGCAGAAATCGTCGCAATCTGCCGACGCTAAACCAGATCACAGTGAACAGACCTTACCAGTGATGGAACCACTCCTTGCGGACAAACCAGAGCACAAGATCCCATGGGATAATGGCTTTAACCCAGCAGAATTGTGGCAAGAAGAGTTCGTTCTTAAGCCGGGAGAAGTCAAATACGACCAAGGCGAACTGCATAATTTGAAGGTCAATCGTGGCACTCTCAACGAAGAAGAACGCTTCATGATTAATGACCACATCATTCAAACCTTCACCATGTTAAACAAACTCCCTTACCCACCTTACCTACAAAATATTCCTGAAATCGCCAGTGGCCATCATGAACGCATCGATGGTAAGGGCTACCCTCGAGGGTTAAACGAAGACCAGTTACCTCTACCGTCGAGAGCCATGGCAATTGCAGATGTGTTTGAAGCCCTAACTTCGAGCGATCGTCCGTATAAAAAAGGCAAGCTGCTCAGTGAATCGCTCAATATCATGACCGACATGGCCACCAGCGGTCATATCGATCCCAAACTCTATTTACTGTTTCTAGAAAACAAAATCTACGACAAATACGCCGAGCAATTCCTTGAACCAAACCAACGATGCGAGGTTGATGAAACGAAACATATCGATAAAGTAAAAGAGTACATACGCTCACTTTTTTAAACCGTTTCTGACAACGTTTAACGCTTAACTATTGCTTGTAGATCGAGCACAGAATCCGCTTTTGAGGTGCTCACAGGCGTCGCTTTTCGGGAGTTACTATGCTTTTTCGCTAACAAGGTGTTTGTGATGCTCGCAGCGACAATCAGATTAATACCGACCAACTGCTGAGTAGAAAATACATCATCAAAAAACACACCTTGCCACAGTGCACTAAACAACATGTTGGTGAAAATTAACGGAGCCAGTTGAGAACCACTTTCTGTAAGCTTGTAAGCCTTTGAACGGAAGATCTGTGTATTAACAGTACATAACGCCAATCCAAATGCACCTATTCCAATCCAGCCGATTTGGTCAATCGTCTTTAAAGTATTAAGAATACTTGAGTCTGCTTGCACTCCAGAAGTGCCTTTTATTGAGGTGAATACCAACATTGGGATAACCAATATTGCCGCAACCAAAAATGTCCAAGCATTGAGCTCTGCAGGCGTGAGACTGGTTTTAGAAGCGCGATACAAACTCACTTGTGACGCTGAGTTGAATACTCCAGCCAACAAACCGAGCAGCAATTCAGGTCTCAAGAACTCAGAGCCAAATTTAAACTGCGACCAATCTCCTGCCATCATCACAACACCAACAAAGGTTACCGCTAAACAAAATATGGTTGTTGTATGAATCTTGGTCCCAAACATTAATTTTTCTAACAAAGGAATGAATAGCGGCCCAGTACTAAACAGCACCACACCTTCCACAAGCGTTAAAGTTTGTAACGACGTAAGAAAACACCACTGACATGCCACCATGAATATCGCCCGCATGACCAATGGCTTCCACATACTTCCTGCCGGCCTGCTGATTTTAGAGAAGATAAGAAATAAGAATAAGAGCAAACTAGGTAAGAAAAAACGCATGAAGCTTAGTAATGAAATAGGCATCGCTTCCGATAGATACTTCGCCACTAAACCGCTTAAAGACAAACTGAATGTAGACAACAACATGAAAGTCGTCGCCTTGGTAATATCAGACATAATTATCACCTCCTATGCTGTCTATTTTAGAAGCGTGACGTCATTAAAAATAGCGAGTAATATTAACCATAACTGTAAGGAAAACTTACCAATGAAAAAGCTCGTTCCGCTTAAATCCGTTTACGCTTTCATTGCTGTCGCAGAGACAGGCAGCATGACCGATGCCGCTCGTGTATTGTATGTCAGCCACTCTGCGGTAAGCCAAGCCATCAAGTCCTTAGAACAGCAGGTCAATAAGCCTCTATTTCAGCGAGTAGGTCGTCGTGTTGTTCTAAATGCCGCAGGTAAACGCTACTATCGCAAAGTTGCTCCCGCACTGGAGCAAGTGATAGAAGCCACTGAAGAGCTAGCAAAGACGCCCAATGACCATCGCATCACCCTCAATATGGTGAATTCGCTTGCAATGCACTGGTGGATCCCCCGCGTTCCCGACTTTCAAGCTTTCGCTCCCTCACTTGATATTCGTATTTCAACACTCACGGGTCCTTTCGATATTGAACAAGAAGGGGTTGATATTGCCCTTGTGCATGGCAAGTCCAATGAGTGGGAGCAGTACTACAGCGAAAAACTGGGCGATGATGATCTGGTGTTGGTGTGTAGCCCTGCGCTCCTCAAAAGTAATGAGAATTTAAGCGTCAAAAAGCTTGTTGAGCAAAACTCCACGATTGGTGTCTTTAACCCAAGGCGAAAACACGACTGGCAAGTGTGGTGTGATCATTACCAAATCCCGATGCCAAATTTTCACAGCAACCTAACGTTTGATGTGTCGATTCAAGCGGTACAAGCCGCGATTCGTTCACTAGGTGTATTAGTCACCCATCGCTTGTTTGTAAAAGATGACATTAGCCACGGCATGCTGGTTGAGCTTGGTGCCCCCGTTGCTAACCCACATCAAGATTTCTATTTTGTTTGCCCAAAAAACAAGTTAAAACAAGAAAGTGTGCTACAACTGAGAACATGGTTAAGACATGAATTTGCCAATTCAGACATGACACTTAGCGATACAACACAAGATTAGAATAACGACAACGTCCACTAGAACCGTTACTTACAAGAGGCCATTATGATCATTACCACCACACAATCTGTCGAAGGCAAACGCATTGTCGACTACAAAGGAGTTATTGCCGGAGAAGCTATCTTAGGGGTGAACGTATTCAAGGATATGTTTTCTGGCATTCGTGATTTTGTTGGTGGGCGCTCTGGCACCTACGAAAAGGAACTCGAAAAAGCCCGTAACTATGCATTCAAAGAGCTGGAACAGAAAGCCATTGAAGCTGGTGCAAATGCAGTGGTCGGTGTCGATATTGATTACGAAGTACTTGGAACAGGTAACGGCATGCTAATGGTGTCTGCCAGTGGCACAGCGGTAGTTGTTGCTTAACTAATTGCAGGTTGATTCTGAGCCCGGCTAACCACCAAACCTCGCAGCCCGGAAACCAATGATGTGATTCTCAATAAAACGCCCCTTAGCTAAATTGCTAGCTAAGGGGCGTTTTTGTATGCGTTGCCAAGTTCGGTTTAAATATCTCTAGCTCGCGCGTTCTGCGGGCTCAGAGATCATGGCATCAAAAGAGGCAATTCGAGCCAAAAACTCTTTTCTATCTTTTGGCATAATCGAGCTCGCCATCGGTAAATTCGCCTTCATCGCATCAACAGCTCGACCACGAACCAACACCTCAAAGTGCAAGTGAGGGCCAGTAATACGACCAGTCGCACCCGATAGCGCAATTTTTTGGCCTCGCTTAATTTGTTGCCCTTTCTTAACTAAGAAGCGGCTCAAGTGAAGATAACGCGTGGTGTATACGCTGTTGTGTTCAATCACCAAGTATTTACCGGCATAAGGGTGGTCACGAAGCGCTACAACCCGGCCGTCACCCGTTGAATATACCGGAGCGCCCACTGGCGTCGCAAAGTCAGTACCATTGTGCGGCGAGATTCGGCCTGTCACAGGGTGTCTTCGTTTCGGGTTGAACGATGAGGTAATTCTTCGGAACTTTCTGTCGACAGGGTATCTATCGAAGGCTTGTTCTAGGCTATTGCCTTCTCTATCGTAGAAGAGACCATCAGGCGCCAAAAACGCTGCTACTTCTCGGTTTCTTAATTGAATGGAGATGCCTTGAACTTCTGTTTTTCCCGTTAAGTGGTTGTCTGTGTACTGCTCTTTTACCAGTACATTAAAGCTGTCACCGGCTCTAAGCTCACGAGCGAAGTTAACTTTATCTTTCAGCGTACGAGTAATATTGGCAATCTGAGCTGTTGTAAGCCCAACTTTGTATGCCGATGTTGAAAAGCTACCATGAACACTGCCCGCGTAGAGTTTTTCTTTCCATTCGCCTGGTATCTCGTGGAATTTATAGGTGAAGCTCCCATCATCATTTCGAGTAAAGGCAGCTTGCTCAACCAGACTTTCGTGGAACACCAACTCAACAAGCTGTTTGGAGTCACTATCTAAAAGCAACTCTAAGTGGTCACCGGGTTTTATGGTATCGAGTTTCAAGGATTCAAGATCCGCTTCCATTACTTTATGAACCGTTTCATAAGGCAGATTCCACGATTCGAATATGTTACTCAGTGTGTCCCCTACTTTTACAAAGTAGTGAATTTTGATCAATGAGCTCGAATTAGCTTGTGGGTGCGCCTGTTCCTCACCGTCCATGTGTAGTTCTTGATAAGGCGTTACTTTTATTGAAACTTCTTTTTCCGGCTCCGGATGGAAAGAGAGCAATGCGGCAAGTGAAAATGCACTGATAGCGACAAAAATCAGGCTAATGCGGAGGTACTTCATAAATTACTTAGCAGTTATAACAAGGAACTTAAAAGTGTTATAACATAACAATCAATTCAAAAAAACAAACGAAAGTTAAGAAACCGTTCTTTATAAAGCATAAAAGTATGGTGGGCTTAAGAAACCCACCATACCATCAAACATTTATTCTTCACGAAGCGCCTCAAAACGCTCTAAGCCTCGAAGCATTTCGAAGTCTGGCTCTTCAGCCAACAACTCTCGCATTGAGCCACTGGCTTCGACAGATCGCTCTAGGTCGTCAATAGCTTGTCCTTCTGCCCCTAACCTTGCGTAAGCACAAGCTCGTTGATACAAGGCGTGTGCATTCTGGTCATCCACCTCTAACACACGATTACATAAGCTCATCGCCCAATGGTATTCCTGAATCTCCATCGCTGCGTCTGCTTTGTATGTCAATGCTTCCAAGTCCCCAGGACGAACCTTCAAAATCTCATCATAGATTTCAATTTTCTGTTCCGCGGTTTGAGCATTCTGCGCCCTCAACCATAGATTGTGGATCTCATTGATGATTTCGATTTCTCGGTTGTTCTCTGAAATGATTCTTGTTTTACGCTTCAAGTCTCTCTCAAGCACGTTGAACTTTTTCTCATACTCTTGAGCGATAGTATTGAGTCGTTGATCTGCCATCTCTTTGGTGGTGTGTTTTAGCTCTTTGAGCGACTGCCAACCCACTAAGGCGATTAAAGACGCCACGCCTGCAATAATGTAGAAGAAATAGGTAACGGTGACATTGGCATAATTGAGTGACTTATCCGCCACAGCCAGCTCACGATCCGTCATCTGAATGGTGAGACGCCTTTCAAGATCCTGCTGCTCGATTCTCAGTTGTTTTAACTCATCAAGGATATAGCGTTCCATCAATGGTCTATCCAAATACTCTTTCTCAGAGTACTTAACTTCTTCGCTTGCAAAACTCATTGTGCTGAACACTGAGATAACTGCAATCAATAAGATTCGAAGCATTATACATTCCTTATATATTTATCTTTAACCTAACTGTATCTCGTAATAGGCATACAAGCTAGGAAGTGGGCAAGTTTGCCTTATCCATATTGGAATTAACACTCTAAAACATCATTGATAATTATAAAACACCTGAAGCAACATCATTAATTTCTAAATTATAAAAATACCAAGTAATACTGTTCTATATAATTAATTCGCGATGCGAATATAGAGTCATTTGATTTATTGCATCGAGATGAAACTTATATTAATAACGATCAGAGCGAGGTTAATTTGAATAATCCAAGATACGATTTAGTAAGCCGTGTACTGCACTGGGTAATGGCTTCAGTAATCATTTATGCCACAATCGCTGGTTATGTGATGCACTATGTTACCAGTCATCCAGAGCTGTTTTCATTCTTATCAGTGCTTAACATGTCATTGGCGACCGTTGCGACACCATTGCTCGTGGTTCGTTATATCTGGAGTCACTTTCGCTCTTCTCCAACCATGCCAACATCAATACCAGAGAGGCAAAAGTGTGTGGCTAAGCTTGCTCACTCTTTAATGTACCTCGCCATGTTTATGGTGTTCAGTACAGGCTATTTGATGCTGGAACAACCTTACCCATTATTCTGGTTAACCACTGTCGAAAACCTAATTACCAACCCAGCAATCAACAGCTTCTTCTTTTATTTACATCGTGCCAGTTGTATTGCCCTAGCTTGTTTAATTGTTTTACACATCAGTGCAGCACTTAAACACCACTTCGTCTCTAAGAACTATGTATTAAAAATGATGATTTAAATAATACTGTGAGACTTTGGGCTTAAATCGCGGCTAACAAAAAAGCCATAGCACTTCTGCTATGGCTTTCTTTTTCGGCGTGATTATTTGGATTGGTTATCCAGCATCACTTGCCAGTATTCACATTTAGCAAGAAACTCTTTTAGGTAGAGTTCTGGGTTAGCTAGCTTTTCGCCACCCTTAACATCCGCACCAGTCACTCGCCAAAAACTGCGAGTCACTAAGTTTCTATGATAAATAAAATCGTTAAGTTCGTTTTTTTTCAGCGGTAGTTGTTCACCGAACGCCTGCTCATACAAGCTGAGTGTAGCCTCTTGGTGACTCCCCTTCTCTCTCAAAAAAGTCTCTGAGTCTAAACCTAGCTCTTTCTGAGCATCTTTCGACAAGGTTTTTGCTAATTTAGAGATCACATTAAACAGCGCCAACTCTACTTTTTGGGACGCTAGTAACGATACACCCAAAAGTGCATGTTCATTGGAGATCTGTTGCTCTGTTGCTGAAACGGTAGCTGTTGTCACTGTGTTAACCTCAAATTGTCATAACGGATATTATTGAGCGTTTCTGATTACGCACTTTTGCTAAGCTGAGCTCGTTCAGCGTCAACGATGATAAAGCCAGCTGCATCTTCACTTTTCTCTACTTGCACTAGACCTTTGAAGCCAATTTGCGACAGTTTCTTCGCAAGATGCTCAGGTGCGGTTTCAAAAACCACCGACATGAAAGGTAAATGCTCTGCGGAAACAAAGCCATGTTCGTTAAACAGGTCCATTGCGTGAGATAAATGGTCTGAGTCGGTTAATTCAATGATTTCTACAACTTCTTCCAACAACATTTTCGATTCCATATTCGCCAGAAAGTGACTGACACAAGCACGTAAGTTTGCTCGCATACATCCCGATGCCTTAAGACACCCCTTAAGTAGTAGGGAGATGATAACATATTAATGATCGTAAAATATGTATATTTTCAGCGACTCATTTACCGAAAATCACAACTAACTTCCCTACACTCCTTACGCTACTCAGGTAGTTAACTAGAATTTATACCCTGTAGTCCTCAAGGTTAATCCGTGCTTGCAATGGGCGCATTGAGCTTGGCGGTGTTGGAGATAGAAAGCTTTTCCATCATCACAACAAAATAGAGGATCAAGCTAAAATCGGTATTTTTCATGCTCTACTAAAACTATAGAGTTATGTTATTACTCACATCTCGATAGTCCTTTACTGAGAATGAAAGCGTATCCTAATATTATCGTTTGTTACCTATACAGAATCTATATCACTCACATCAATCTTTGGTGTGAGGCGAGTTATATCGGCTATAAACAAAAGTTATGCTCAACTCAAAACAATAAGCCCCAGTGCGATGACTGGGGCTTATTGGAACGCTGGCAACAAATAAATCGATTGTATTCGAGCCTAGGCTTCAGCTGCCTTTGGCTCATTGGTTTCCACTATCGACTCTTTCAATAAGCCGGCGTAAATACCGTTGTGCGCCACTAACTGCTGGTGATTACCCTTTTCAACGATCTCACCTTTTTCCAACACGAGTATGGTGTCTGAGTGACGTACCGTGCTCAGGCGGTGAGCAATTGCAATCACGGTTTTCTCTTTAAACAGACGCTGCATCGCTTTTTGAATGAGATCCTCGGTAATCGAATCTACCGAGCTGGTTGCCTCATCCAACATCATAAGTTGTCCACCTTGAGCAACAGCTCTTGCAAACGAGATAAGCTGAGTCTGCCCTACCGATAGGTTCGCTCCACTCTTATCTAGTTGGAAGTCATACCCTTGAGGCAGCTGTTCAATAAACTTATCGGCATAAACATAACGCGCCGCCTGCTCAATCTCGGCAATTGATAGATGCTCTTTACCTAGTGCTATATTGAACGCAATCGTCTCTTCAAATAAATGCACATCTTGCATCATCATCGAGAACAAATGTGCCGAGTCTTCACTAGAGATCTGCGACAGCTCAATGCCATTCAGCAGTATGCTGCCTTCATAGTCTTGGTAGGTTTTCGAGATCAAACGCAGAATCGTTGACTTACCTGAGCCTGTAGAGCCCACCAGTGCGATTTGATGCCCTTTCTCCAATACAAACGAGACATTCTTTAGAACGTACGGAGCATCATCTTTGTAGCGGAAGCTTACGTTCTTAAACTCGAGGCTTTCAAACTGCTCTAACGGTTTAGCAACCTTCTCTGATGGCAGCAGGTTGCGCCCCTCTTCTTCGGTCGGTTCAACAAACAGCTCTTCGATATGGTCGAACGCGGCAAATGAGCTCTGAATCGAAGCAATCTGTGAGGTGAAGTCTCGAATCGGTACGAACACTTTTTCTAAGGTGTTGATGAACGCAATCAGCACACCCAAGGTGAGCACCCCTTCTATCACTTGCTCAGAACCGTACCAAATCATTACCGCGATGGTGATGGATGTAATACCAGAAATGAATGAGAACAGAATAGCGTCGTATTTATTGATCTTTTTCTGCGCTCTCAAAAACTCGTCGGTATAGCCTTGGTAACGTTGTTCGACTTGCTCTTCTGCTCGGTACATCTGTACGGTTTTCATACCAAACAGCACTTCTTGCAAGAAGCCAATACCTTGAGCCAGTGACGAACGAGTCACCTTATACAGAGCACGAAGTCGATTTCGAACATGTACAGTCAGATACATGACCGGAGGCATGATGATCAATACGATCAGCGTCAGCTTCCAATCAATTAAGAACATCATGACCAACAGCGCAATGGTGTTAATGCTGTCTTTTACCAAACCGACAACCGACTGAACAAACGTCTCACCGATGGTTTCTAAATCACTGGTTAGACGCGAGAGCGTGACACCGATTGGTGTATTGTCAAAGTAGCTGCGTGGCAATTTCAAAACACGAGCAAACAGAACTGAGCGCATGTCAGTAATCGTGTATTGACCTGTTTTACGTAGGTTATATGCGTAAGTGGTATCCACTACATAACTGACGATTAGTACAGCAACGAGGTAGAAAACGTATTCTAACAGCCCGTCCATATCACCATGACTCAACTGAACGTCGATCACTTGAATAATCAACCAAGGGAACAACAAGCTTGTGATGACAGAAAGCGGAAGCATCGCAATGCCCAAAATCGCCGAGCCTTTGTATTTCTTAGCAAACTTAAAGAAATGCTTGAGGTACTTGAGGTCAACACCTTTTAACATGCTGCTGCCTCCGTTTCATTTTGCTGTAGTAGCCATGTCTCGTAGTAGTAATCGCAAGTTTTCATTAGGGTTTTATGGTCGCCCTTAGCAATCACTTTGCCTTCATTCAACACGATAACTTCATCCATGTATTCAAGTGCATTAACACGATGTGAGACAACAAGAACCGACTGATTTTCCAATCGCTTAAATAGGCCTTCTAAGATTTTTCTCTCAGTCTCGTAGTCAACGGCAGACAGAACGTTATCCATAATGATGAGATCGGTTGGTTGTAATAGAGCACGAGCAATGCTCAGGCGCTGTTTTTGCCCCCCTGACAACATGATGCCCTTCTCACCGACTAAAGTTTGGTCGCCCTGCTCAAAGCGCGTCACATCACTGGCTAGTTGGCTAAGCTCTAACACTTCATCAACCTGGCTTTTTGCTAGCTCGGTATCGGCGCTACCAAAACGAATATTCGCTTCAACAGTGGCTGAAAACAAATACGGGTCTTGGGTGACCGTTTTAACGTAACGACGTAAATCGCTACGCGAGAAGCTAGTGATATCTCTCTCACCAAGCAGTACTGAACCTTGTGGAGTGTCTAAGTGATGGTTCAAACAGTTCGCCAACGTCGTTTTTCCCGCACCGATACCACCTAACACACCGACTTTCTTCCCCGCGGGAATATCAAAACTGATGTCATCTAGAATCAGACGTTCCTCGCCCGGATAGCTAAAGCTAAGGTTACGAACGGAGAACGTTTTTCCTTTTAAGGAATCCACATCGAGCTCAGACAGTTTCTGCTCATCCAACTCTGGTATCTTGGCATTAAGAATAGTTTGTGCGCTTTGAATACCGACCATGCCACGCTGATAAATCGTCGCGATTCGTCCTAATTGCATAAGCGGCATGGCGAGCAAAACTGAGTAAGTTAGGAATGCAGTGATTTCACCTAGGGTCAGTTCCTGTCTCATCAACATAAAACCACCGAGACCTAGAATAATAATTTTCATCAGGTCATTGGCGTAATCGAGAACCGGCATAAAGAAGACTTGGATACGTGTGATTTTAAGGCGGCATTCAAGTAACAACTGATTCAGTTTCTCAGTCTCCTCTTTTACCCAGGGTGACATCTGCTGGCTTTTAATCAGATCAATCCCAGACAGATAACTCATCAGTTGCGCAGACAAGTTTTGAAGGCGCTTCATATGCTCTAGATGGAGCGTTTTCATGCGCTTAAAGCCAACTCGGAAAATCACGAAAGCGATTGAAATCGGAATGATCGAATACAGGGTTAGTTCTGGCGATATACGCCACATGTATAGCGGCGTTAGCGATAGAGCGAGCAACGCATTAAAGAATTGCAGAAAGCCAACACCAAACATCAAACGAATACCACTTAGGTCATTGTTAATGATTGAGATTAAACGGCCAGAAGCAAAGCGCTCGTGAAAGCTGTTTGGCAAGCGATTCAGTTTTTGTAGAAGAGTGGTCTTAAGTGAAGCTTCTGTAATTCGCCCGGGGTTAAGCGCGTAAATGCGAGACAGAATCCTAACAACGACCATAGCAACCGACATACCAACAACGATCCACACATAGGACTGCAACTGTTGATGTCCACTTGAAGAGGCGTCATCAATCAGATCTATTGCCAATTGAATATAACGAGGGATTTCTACTTGTAACCAGTTAACGAGAAAAATGAACACAACCGCAAGTAAGTACGAGGTGCGATTCATGCGCAAGTAATGGGCAATAAACTGTCTTTTATTCATAACGTTCTTTGTTGAGGGCAGACATAAAGCGACATAGTGATACTCTTTAATTAGGGTTGTATCACGATGGTAAAGATACACCAAAAATACTTAGTTGACAATATCAACCACATTCCATTATTCGTCAGTCCTATTCATTTTTTGTATTGCAGAAACAACTTTGCCGCCAATATGGCGGCAAAGATATTAATGGTTCGAATATGAAGCGCTAACTAACACTCATACCATGTTAGAGAATCACATCGACTTGGTCATTTTCTATGCTATATGAGTTTCTCACCTCGCTACCCAATGCTGATGGGTACCACACTTCGACCCAAACTTTATCAACATGGTTGGGCAACAATAGCGTTGTTGAAAAGTCAGTGTCTTCATTAATAGGCATTCTTAACACTTGTGAGGTGTAGTCGACAACGTCCCCATCAAACTCAGTGTACAAGCTCATAAAGCCCCGCGAACTTTGTGAACTTGCGACATCGACCGTCACAGCGACTTCCCTCTCAGTTGAGAAACCAAAGCCTTCCGGTATGGTCAGCTCAACCGATCTCAACACTTGTGCCGCAGGCGCGACGCTAGACGTCACTGTGTTATTGCCAGCAGATGACGTGTTGCCTGATGAGGAATCATCCGCTGGTGGGACAGAGCTTGGAGCTGATGTGGTAGAGCCACCACCACCGCCGCCTCCGCCACACGCTGCAAGGAAGACAAGAGTCACACTACTTAGCATTAGTTTTGATAGTTTCATAAATCCTCCTTGATTAATCTTCAGTAGACCAAGTTTTGTCTGAGTTAGGGTTTAGATACCAAGTCGGTTTAGAAGAACCGCCAGACGTCGCCCATTCTGCAAAGTCTGGGAACGCTTCACTGATATCAATGTACTCGGATGGGTGATTCCAAGGAGATGAAATTAAGATACCCCAAGGCATGTTCTGCGTAGTTCTGTAGTATTTTCCACTATCTGGATCTGAATCATCTTGTGCCACACCGTAAAAGTCGCTTACTAACGTACCACGTGACGTTGGTGGAAGATCCGCTGTGTGAATTTCAAGATCTTTACCCGGAGAGCCAGTAAAGCTAGAGCCATGGTAATACCCTTCACCCGGACCGAAGATGAATGGGTCGAAACCACTTAATGGCAGAAGTGAACTCACCGTTGGTTGATCGTCATCGTTAAACGGTAGTGAGATGCTAAACGTCATTTGGTCAGACTCAAGAGACGGATTACAAGATGGGTTGGTACGGTGGAACATACACTCGTCGTTAATAGGGATATCATTTTTTAAGTTCAACGAAGCGACAACAACAAGGTCACCTCCTGGTGATGCAACCGATTTGTCTTCGCCCGTAAACGGTGAGATATTCACACGAGTTGCGCCGTTTTTCTGCACTCTGGCGGTCTGCAAGTCGACATCCGACTCATCAAAGCCACTCAATTTCCAACCTAAGCCGTTACCATAAGAGGCACCGTAGGCCATGATGCTACCGCTGATATCCATACGCAATACAGCATCGTCTTTACTCAGAATGGTGGTTCGGTAATAAACGACAACATCGTTTAAATCGAAGTCACCAACTTCAGGCCAGTTATCTTCGAACGCTGCAGTGTAGTAGTTAGAGTGTTGAATTGTGGTTCCCGGATCAGTCACGTTGAACACGTAATCCTCGACTTCCCCGTCACCAACGTAACCATCACTTGGGATGTTAGGGCTGCTCGCTAGACGGAAACGTGTTTGTACAGTCCCCACACTCGCATCATCAGCCACTCGAATTGGAACCACTTGGCCCCCTTCAACAACCGAATGGTTTTTCAAGATTTGTTCATCATCATCGAAAGTACCACTCAAGTCCCAGTCAGCCCAAGCTTGTAGGTAACCATTACCCACAACGTTAACGTTGATGAGACTATCCAACCCAATTTCTAAGTTAGTAAGTAGCGTAATACCGTCGTCATCATTCCCGTCAACATCCAAGTCATCACCGTTTGATAAGGCGCCCGGTTGTCCGTCAGAATCAGCATCGATATTAGCCCCGAGATAGAGCGTTGAAGAAACAGCATGCTCCGCACCGTTGCTTGCTTGTAATGTTCCATAGGTATCCGGCGCATCGCCGAAATCAGACTCATTGGAACTCTCTATCGGATTCGTAAAACCACTTAAATCCCAGTTACCATCAAACGCTGAAAAGATTGGGTTAGGGAAGCCACTGCCACTCGTTGTAACAGTTTCAAACTGAAGGGTAACAATAGAGGTATTTTTGTAGGTAAACTTAACCGCACCTGACGTATCAGTTTCAGAATAATTGGTGCCTGGTCCGGTGAAGAGAACTGAATTGCCATCAGCACTCTCTTCAGCAGTCAAGCTGGCACTCGCACTACCTAGCTGGTAACTGTAAAAACCTTCACTTTTAAATACTCGAACTTGCTCTGACTGAACGGGCTCACCATCAATGTCATAGCCAATCATTTCAAATTCAGGAATGGTGTAAGGAACAGAGAACGTACCTGAGAGACCGTCAGTACCATCAAAAAATTCGAACGTATAAATCAGCCCCGCAGAACCAGCAGAATTAGTTTGGTAGAGAAAACCAATATCACCTGACGGTTGTGTTGCGCCTACTTTGTAATTGGGTGCATGAAACAAAAATGTCGCATCACCAAATACGCTACTGGATACCTTTGCATCTATGGTTTTTCCATCGTGTGTACCGACATTTAGAAAATGCATAGAGGCGCCATCGTAGGTCGGCCCTGCCCAACTGCTACTGCCATTTGTTGATTCTATGTGATTTGAAAAATCCAAGTCCACTATGGTTGCGTGGACCGGGACACTAACTATTGCTCCGATGAGATAAATAATTTGCTTGTATTTCATAGTTAACCTCGACTTCTTCTTCGCTTAGGCGATTTCCTTGAAAAGTACGTAAACTTTGAACGGCAAAGCTAAATAAATGTGTCCCTAAAATCTGATGCTACGAGACAAAGGATGTCTACTTTTTTATTTTGGCGCCGACAAAACGAGTTGCATAAGTAGGTTAAGCAAGAGTGAAGCCAAGTTTTTTTAAACTTAGAAAACAAATCTAACATCATGAAAGTATTAATTTATTTACCTACATTCTCCTTAGGTTCTAGACCCAATAAACACTAACTTCAAAATAGGAATCAATTTGATGAATGAAGTAACTCAATTTGACAGCTTGTCATAGATAGGAGTGAGAGAAGTAGATTCCAAGCGAATAAAGATGTAATCAAAACGAGTGCAATCCTGTTCACTAGCTTTGGTTTCATGGTGGTGATTCC
>NZ_JAEFCE010000044.1:0-45386 GCF_016406055.1 Vibrio sp. IB15 | reverse complement strand
AGGGTATGAACTCGCCAAGTCTCTTGATTAACCAGACTTGTGATCAAGAGACAGGCCACTGTGCAGCCTTTTTTATTTAAGGGGCAGTGATGAGTAACCGGGTCTCGATATGCGAAGATCAGGAGCAGATACGAGTAAACGAGACTAGGGATACGAAGAGCTAAGAGTAGAAACGAGTAAATGAGATTAGGAATACGAAAAGCATACCTAGGTTTGAGTCGGCGATATACCAATTACGGCTATCACAGTTCGTGTTTTTCGTTACTTGCTTACCCGTATCTCTAATCTGCTTCTGGTTCTTCGCTCGCCACTCGCATTTGTTTTTATCTCTTCGCCACTCGTTCACTCGAATCTCACATCTGCTCTTAAAAAAAGAAAAAGCCCGCAACCTAGGTTGCGGGCTTTGATATAAGCGATGTGTATTTTGCTACTAAGCAGTCAGAGACAAGATTGTGCCTGGCAGTACAAGGAATACCGCAACAAGGTAACCGGCAACAACAGCTTTGTTCTTCACAGCCATGTCTGAAATCATGTCTGCCGCTTTAACTGGTAGCTCACGTAGGAACGGGATACCGAAGATGAATACCGTTGCCATGATGTTGAACACCAAGTGTACTAGAGCAATCTGTAGTGCGAATACTGCGAACTCACCAGATACTGCTGTTGCTGCTAGCAGAGCGGTAATACATGTACCGATGTTTGCGCCTAGAGTGAATGGGTAAACATCACGTACTTTAAGAACACCTGAGCCTACTAGTGGAACCATCAAGCTTGTCGTCGTTGAAGAAGACTGAACAAGGATAGTAACGATAGAGCCAGAAGCGATACCGTGGATTGGACCACGACCGATTGCGTTCTTCAGAATCTCACGAGCACGACCAACCATTAGGCTCTTCATCAGCTTACCCATAACTGTGATAGCTACGAAGATAGTTGCGATACCTAGAGCGATAAGCATGATGCCGCCAACCGTGTCGCCAAATGTTGATAGAGGCTCTTTAATTGCGCTCACTACTGGTTTAGTGATTGGTTTGATGAAGTTAAGACCCTTCATGCTCATATCACCTGTTGCTAGCATCGGAGATACCAACCAGTGAGAAATCTTCTCTAGAATACCAAACGCCATCTCTAGCGGTAGGAAGATAGCTACAGCCAATAGGTTAAAGAAGTCGTGAATCGTCGCACTTGCGAATGCGCGTTTGAACTCTTCTTTACAACGAACGTGACCAAGGCTAACTAGCGTATTGGTTACTGTCGTACCAATGTTTGCACCCATGATCATAGGGATTGCTAGCTCAACAGGTAAACCACCTGCCACAAGGCCAACGATAATTGAAGTAACTGTACTTGATGATTGAATAAGTGCGGTTGCAACTAAACCAATCATTAAGCCTGCAACTGGGTGTGAAGCAAATTCAAAAAGAACTTTTGCTTGTTCGCCTGTTGCCCATTTGAAGCCTGTACCAACCATTGAAACTGAAAGTAATAGTAGGTAAAGCATGAATGCCAAGTTAGCCCAGCGTAGCCAACGAGTTGTGCTCGAAATAGGCGCTGCTGCAGTAGTAGCTTGGTTCATAATGTTTTCTCCATAGGACCGTTTAAGTCTGTGTTTGGTCTGTTTGTTTAATCTGAGCGTGATGTTAGAGGTGAAATATTTCAGTAATATTACATTTTGATTGAGGCGAGACTTTTTTGTGATGATTTACTGTTTAAATATTCTGGCAGTAAATGTGGTTATTTTAAGTTATTGTTTTTGAATGTTTTTATTGCTGGTTTTGATGGGTGATATAGATCTTAAAAGTTAGAAAAAAATTGAGAAAATTCGTCCTAATATTACATTATGAAACCAAAAACTTCGAAAAAATTAGTGGTTAAATGGTTTTGTGATTGGTTTTTCCGAGTTTGTTGAGCGGAGGTGTCATATTTGATATAAAAAGGAATCGACTCTCTTATTTACGGCACACCTATGTCGCACCTCAACTATAACCATCTTTATTACTTCTGGATGGTCTGTAAGCAAGGCTCTGTTACTAAAGCAGCAGAAGCTCTATTTCTCACACCTCAAACGGTAACTGGCCAGATAAAAGCATTAGAAGAGCGAATGGACGGCAAGCTGACTAAGCGCAACGGTCGTAGTGTTGAGCCAACAGAGCTTGGGCAGTTGGTGTTCAAATACGCGGATCGTATGTTTGGTTTGAGCTACGAAATGCTCGACATCGTGAACTACAGTCAGCACTCAAATATTCTGTTTGATGTCGGTGTTGCGGATGCACTGTCAAAAAGGCTCGTTAGCAAGATCCTGATGTCGACAATTCCAGAAGACAACAGTATCCACCTTCGCTGTTTTGAATCGACTCACGAAATGCTGCTTGAACAGCTCTCTCAACATAAGCTCGATATGATCTTGTCTGACTGCCCCGTGGACTCTAGCCAGAGCCCTGGCTTATTCAGTAAGAAGTTGGGTGAGAGCGGTATGAGCTTTTTCAGCTCAGGTGAAGTGAAAGGGGGTAATTTCCCTGCTGTACTAGAACAAAGGAAGTTGCTGATCCCGGGCAGTCGAACCTCAATGGGGCGCAAGATACTGCAATGGTTTGACCGCCAAGGTCTTAAACCAGATATTTTGGGAGAGTTTGATGACGCGGCATTGATGAAAGCGTTCGCTCGCTATCACCATGACGCGATTTTCTTAGCGCCAACGCTTTATATGTCAGAAGTAGAACAAGACACTTCATTGCAGCTCTTAGGTGGTATTGAAGAGTTAAAAGAGGAGTACTACGTCATTTTTGCTGAGAGGATGATCCAGCATCCAGCAGTAAAAAATGTATGTGACGCAGATTTTAGCAAATTGTTCGAATGAGGTAGTTTGTTAATGAATTGATATCGACTATGATAACTCCGCAATATGCCGTAAATACTGATAGCCCGTAGTTGGCGTAAAGGTTGTAGGGAGCCAAACTATGAACTTAAAAGAGATGGAGAAGAACTCAGCACAAGCTGTGATTCTACTCAAAGCCATGGCCAACGAACGTCGCTTACAGATTTTGTGCCTTTTACATGGTACTGAGCTGTCGGTTGGGGAGTTGTGTGGCAAGTTGGAACTGAGTCAATCGGCTTTATCTCAACATCTTGCTTGGTTGAGAAGAGATGGTTTGGTCGATACTCGCAAAGAAGCTCAAACCGTGTATTACACATTGAGCAGTGAAGAAGTAAAAGCAATGATTAATCTACTGCATGGTCTATATTGCAAGTAGTTTTTTGTTGGTAAGAAAAGTAGTTTCTTATCAGGAATAAGGTCGACACAAGGAAGTGTCAGTATTTCACGTCGAACGTTTATCGCTGTCTATTCACTATCTATTTATCTACAACCTATCTATTTAACTCCTATCTGTTTTATTTCCTATTCGTAACTTGGTTTGTTAGTCACCTTTAACTACTGCCTGTCAGTCGTTTAATTGGGCTGCTCAAAATTTAGATATAAAAAAACCGGCCTAAGCCGGTTTTTTTCGTTTTGCGTTGTAATCAAATTTCTATTAAAGAGCTTTGATTGCAGCAGCGAAACGAGACTTATGACGTGCAGCTTTATTCTTATGAATAAGGCCTTTAGTCGCCATACGGTCAAGAAGTGGTGTAACTTCTACAAGAGCAGCAGTTGCAGCTTCTTTATCACCAGCTGCGATAGCTGCGATAGTCTTTTTCATGTAAGTGCGCATCATAGAACGACGGCTAGCGTTGTGCTGGCGACGTTTCTCAGCTTGGATAGCGCGCTTCTTAGCAGATTTACTGTTTGCCAAGGGTCTAACTCCCAAAAACTTAGTTCGGTGACAATTTAAGGGCGAGGACTATCCCTCATTAGCGCTTAATTGTCAAATGATTTGTGCAAAAACCAATCGTAGCCAAACAAACTTTGGTATGGAAAGGTCATCGCGGTTAAGATGGCGGGGATTCTAACAGCATTTTTAGACCAATGCTAATAAATATGCTTCTTAGGACAGGATAGTATTTATCCTCCCTTGAAAGTAATCAACCAGTGTCAGAGGTTTCTGTGAGTAAACGACTATTAAAGTCAGGCCTGATTGTCAGTGCAATGACTTTTGTTTCCCGTGTATTGGGGCTAGTACGTGATGTAGTAGTAGCAAATTTGATGGGAGCAGGAGCGAGTGCCGACGTATTTTTCTTCGCTAATAAAATCCCGAATTTCTTACGTCGACTGTTTGCAGAAGGTGCCTTTTCTCAAGCGTTTGTTCCAGTATTAACGGAATATCACGCGGCTGGTGATAAAGAGAAAACCCGAGATTTAATCGCTAAGGTGTCAGGTACGCTCGGGGTATTAGTGTCTATTGTTACCGTTATCGGTGTGCTGGGCTCTGGAGCAATTACCGCGCTGTTTGGTGCGGGTTGGTTTATCGACTGGCTAAATGATGGCCCAGCGGCGCCTAAGTTCGAACTCGCGAGCTTTATGCTCAAGATTACCTTCCCTTATTTATGGTTCATCACTTTTGTCGCGTTATCTGGTGCCATTCTCAATACACTGGGTAAGTTTGCGGTCTCCTCTTTTACCCCTGTGTTTTTGAATGTCATGATCATCGGTGCAGCGTGGTTTATCTCTCCGAACTTAGAACAGCCAGAAATCGGCTTGGCGATCGGTGTGTTTCTTGGTGGCTTAGTTCAGTTCCTTTTCCAGATGCCTTTCCTAATTAAAGCAGGTGTGTTGGTTAAGCCGAAGTGGGGCTGGAGAGATCCGGGCGTCGTTAAGATTCGCACATTAATGATTCCAGCTCTGTTTGGTGTGTCAGTTAGCCAAATCAACCTACTGTTTGATACCTTCATTGCCAGCTTCCTAGCGACAGGCTCTATTAGTTGGTTGTACTACTCAGATCGATTGCTTGAATTCCCACTGGGTCTATTTGGTATTGCGATTGCGACTGTGATTCTTCCTGCTTTGTCTCGTAAGCACGTTGATGCTCAAGGAGAAGGGTTTGCACACACCATGGACTGGGGCGTGCGTATGGTGCTACTGCTTGGCATTCCTGCGATGTTGGGCCTTATTGTTTTAGCGAAACCAATGCTAATGGTGCTATTCATGCGTGGTGAGTTCTCTCCACACGACGTGCAACAAGCATCAATGTCTTTAGTAGCGTACGCCTCTGGCTTGCTTAACTTCATGCTGATTAAAGTGTTAGCTCCGGGTTATTACTCTCGTCAAGACACTAAAACCCCAGTGAAGTACGGCATTATCGCGATGGTCACGAACATGGTATTTAACGCTATCTTTGCTTATTTCTATGGCTATATAGGTTTGGCAATTGCAACCGCTCTGTCAGCCTTTGTAAATATGGCCTTGTTATATCGCGGTTTACACCTTGCTGGTGTCTATAAGCTGACAAAGACCACTTTGCTGTTCTGCGCGAAGTTAATTGTCTCTGGTGGCGTGATGGTCGCGGCAATTCTGTGGCAGTTAGATAATATGCAACAATGGCTTGAATGGAGCTTTAGTCAGAGAGCGCTGATGCTAACAGGCTTGATTGGACTTGGTGGCTTTGTTTATATTGTTTCGGTACTGGTTTTCGGTATCCGAGTAAAACATTTAAAAGCAGCGACAGATTAATACTGATTAGTATATAATCCGTCGGTTTCACACAATGAATGATGCAAATAACAGGTTTTAGCTGATCATAATGGAACTGATCCGAGGTATACACAATATTAAAGCGCAGCATCACGGCTGTGTATTGACCATAGGTAACTTCGATGGTGTTCATCTAGGACATCAAGAGGTTCTTAGTCAGGTTTCTGAACAAGCGGCAGCATTAGGTTTACCTTCTGTTGTTATGACGTTTGAACCGCAGCCTATGGAGCTGTTTGCCCGAGATAAAGCGCCGGCACGTTTAACTCGCTTACGCGATAAGTACGTACAACTGAGCAAGCTAGATATCAGTCGTTTATTGTGTGTCAATTTTAATCAGTACTTTGCAAGTTTATCGGCGGAAGCATTCATTAAAGATCTTTTGGTTGATAAGCTTGGCGTGAAGTTTTTGGTGGTTGGTGATGATTTTTGTTTTGGCAAAGGCCGCACTGGCAATTTCGCTATGCTTAAAGAAGCGGGTGAAAAGTATGGCTTTGAGGTGGTAAGCACCCAAAGTTATTGCTTAAACCAATTACGAGTGAGCAGTACTGAGATACGAAATGCATTAGCGGTCGATGACTTGGCTGCAAGTGCTACCATGTTAGGACGTGATTACAGCATTAGTGGTCGTGTGTCCCATGGTCGAAAACTGGGGAGAACCATAGGTTTCCCTACCGCTAACATTCCATTAAAGCGTTGTGTGTCTCCTGTGTCGGGAGTGTACGTTGTTGAAGCATTGGATATCGACGGGGTTCCTGTCGGTGGCGTTGCTAATATTGGACAACGACCAACGGTGAATGGTGTAAGGCAGCAATTAGAAGTGCACTTTTTTGACTTTAAAGCCAATTTGTATGGTAAACAGTTAGAAGTACGACTTTTGCACAAACTGCGCGACGAGATAAAATTTGAATCGTTCGACGCATTAAAGAATCAAATAGAATTGGATGCTGAAGCCGCAAGGGTGTGGCTGCTTCAGCTAAAGAATTAATCGGATTATTCCACCGATTAACATAATGTCTAACTTCGCCCAATATAACGGAATTAAGAATCGATGAGTGATTATAAAGATACCCTGAACTTACCAGAAACAGGGTTCCCAATGCGCGGCAATCTGGCAAATCGTGAGCCAGAAATGCTTAAGCGTTGGTACAAAGAAGATCTTTACGGCGAAATCCGTAAGGCAAAGAAAGGTAAAAAATCTTTCGTACTGCATGATGGCCCTCCATACGCGAACGGCGACATTCACATTGGCCACGCGCTGAATAAGATTCTTAAAGACATTATTATTAAATCTAAGACCCTTTCTGGTTTTGATGCACCGTACATCCCTGGTTGGGACTGTCACGGTCTTCCAATCGAACTAATGGTTGAGAAGAAGAAAGGTAAGCCAGGTCAGAAGATTTCGGCTGCTGAATTCCGCGAAGAGTGTCGTAAGTACGCTGCGGGCCAAGTTGAAGGTCAAAAAGAGAGCTTCAAACGTCTTGGCATCATGGGCGAGTGGGGCAAACCTTACCGCACTATGGATTTCGGTACAGAAGCGAACATCATTCGTTCTCTAGGTAAAATCGCAGACAAAGGTCACCTACTGAAAGGTTTCAAACCTGTTCACTGGTGTACTGACTGTGGTTCTGCTCTGGCTGAAGCTGAAGTTGAATACAAAGATAAAGTATCTCCATCTATCGATGTGAAATTTACTGCAGCTGACGAAGCGGCGCTTCTAGATAAATTCTCTCTAGCTGACGGCCACGCTGGTCAAGGCGAAATCTCTATCGTTATCTGGACAACAACACCATGGACTCTGCCAGCTAACCGCGCAGTATGTCTACGTGATGATCTTGAATACGTACTTATCCAAGTTGAAGCGAATGGCGACCAGCCAGCTCAACGTATCGTTGTTGCTTCTGAACTAGCAAAAGACGTAATGGATCGTGCGGGTATCGAGCACTTCCATAACCTAGGTTTTGCAACTGGTGCTGATCTTGAGCTTTCTCAGTTCAACCACCCGTTCTACGACTTCACAGTTCCTGCGATCTTAGGTGATCACGTTACGACTGATTCAGGTACTGGTGTGGTTCACACTGCTCCTGGTCACGGTCAAGAGGATTTCGTGGTTGGTAAGAAATACAACCTAGAAATCGCTAACCCAGTAGGCTCTAACGGCGTTTACCTGCCAGATACCGAGCTATTTGCTGGTCAGCACGTATTCAAAGCGAACGACTCTGTTTTAGAAGTTCTAAAAGAGAAAGGTGCACTTCTGCATCACCACGCTTACGAGCACAGCTACCCACACTGTTGGAGACACAAAACTCCAATCATCTTCCGTGCAACGCCACAGTGGTTCATCTCTATGGATCAAGCTGGCCTACGTGCAAAAGCACTAGAGTCAACGAAGAATGTTGAGTGGATGCCTGAGTGGGGTCAAAGCCGTATCGAAGGTATGATCGAAGGTCGTCCTGAGTGGTGTATCTCTCGTCAACGTACTTGGGGTGTGCCAATTGCTCTGTTCGTTCATAAAGAAACGTCAGAACTTCACCCAGATAGCTCTGAGCTAATCGAAAAAGTAGCGAAGCTAGTTGAAGAGAAAGGCATTCAAGCTTGGTGGGATGTAGACGCAGCAGACCTAATGGGCGCTGAAGACGCAGACAAGTACGAAAAAGTGTTAGATACACTAGACGTATGGTTCGATTCAGGTGTTACGCACTTCTCTGTTGTTGATTCTCGTGAAGAGTACAACGGCAACAGTGCTGACCTTTACCTTGAAGGTTCTGACCAACACCGTGGTTGGTTCCAGTCTTCTCTAATTTCATCTATCGCGATGAAGGACGAAGCACCATACAAGCAAGTGCTAACGCACGGTTTCGTAGTAGATGGTAACGGCCGTAAGATGTCTAAATCTATCGGTAACGTTGTTGCTCCTAAAGATGTAACTAACAAACTAGGCGCAGATATCCTACGTCTATGGGTTGCTTCTACAGACTACACTGGTGAAGTTGCGGTTTCTGATGAAATCCTGAAGCGTTCTGCTGATGCTTACCGTCGTATTCGTAACACTGCTCGTTTCTTCCTAGCGAACCTAAGCGGTTTCAACCCTGAAACTGACCTAGTGCCTGCTGAAGAAATGGTTGCACTTGATCGCTGGGCTGTTGGCCGTGCACAAGCTGCACAAGAAGAGATCGTGAAAGCATACGGTGAGTACAACACTCACGGTGTAACTCAGCGTCTAATGCAGTTCTGTTCTATCGAAATGGGTTCTTTCTACCTAGACGTAATCAAAGACCGTCAGTACACTGCAAAACAGGGCAGCCATGCTCAACGTAGCTGTCAGACTGCGCTTTACTACATTGTAGAAGCTCTAGTTCGTTGGATGGCACCTATCATGTCGTTCACTGCAGATGAAATCTGGAACGAGATGCCTGGCGCTCGTGACAAGTTCGTGTTTACTGGCGAATGGTTCGAAGGCCTATTCGGTCTTGCTGAAGGCGAAGAGCTAAGCAACGAATTCTGGGCTGAAATCCAAACGGTTCGTGGTGCTGTGAACAAGCTTCTTGAAGACGCTCGTAAAGAGAAAACAATCGGTGGTGCACTGCAAGCTGAAGTAACTCTGTACGCTGACGACGCACTGGCGGCTAAGATCAACAAGCTAGAAGATGAGCTACGTTTCGTGCTTATCACTTCTGCTGCGGTTGTTAAGCCACTGAGCGAGAAGTCTGATGCAGCTCAAGCGACAGACGTTGAAGGTCTATTCGTTGAAGTTGCAGCAACAGAAGCTGAGAAGTGTGACCGTTGTTGGCACCACACACCAGACGTAGGCACAATTGAAGGACACGAGAAGATCTGTGGCCGTTGTGTATCAAACGTTGATGGTGAAGGCGAAGTGCGTAAGTTCGCATAACGACTCAGAGAAAGACTGAACTTTTTGTAAAAATCATAGCCCCAGTATCAACTGGGGTTATTTTTAGTTATAGGAAATGTGTTTAACCAAGCTGATTTTTAATGGCGACTCAAAGCGAGTATGCGAATGAGGAATCGCTTCGTAAATACTAGGAATAGAAATGAGTGAAGTTTCGTTAAAACAATCTGGTGTACGTTGGTTATGGTTAGCTCTGCTGGTTTTTCTTGCAGACATCGGCATCAAACTCTTTGTCATGGACAATATGGGTTATGGCTGGGCAAACCGTATTGAGGTGTTGCCGTTCTTTAACTTTTTGTACGTTCATAACTACGGCGCCGCATTCAGCTTCTTGAGTGATCAAAGTGGTTGGCAGCGTTGGTTATTTACCGGTATTGCCTTTGCTGTAACGGGCATGCTGACGTATTGGATGAGCAAACTACCAGCGACAGAAAAGTGGAACAACATCGCTTATGCCATCATCATTGGTGGTGCGGTAGGTAATGTATTTGACCGTGTCGTACATGGCTTTGTTGTCGATTACTTAGATTTCTACTGGGGCACTTACCACTGGCCAGCATTCAACTTAGCCGATATGGGTATTTGTATTGGTGCCGCGATGATCATCCTAGATGGTTTCCGTAAGAAAGACGAGAGCAAATAGCTTTTCAATAGATGCTCTAAAGTCAGTCTATGACTCACAGAATAGAATAGCCCTAAGCGCTGTCGGTTGATTCCGGTGGCGCTTTTTTTTATGCTTCAGTCAACAAGGAAGCAAAGCAAAATGCATCCTCAAATAATAAAGAAGTCTAAGGAAAGTAACGTGGCAGCAATTAAAAATGATTCAGCAGTAACCCTACATTTTACGATTAAGATGAAGGATGGTTCAGTTGCCGATAGTACCGAAAATATGGGCAAACCTGCGAAGTTCGTGATGGGCGATGGTAGCCTAAGCGAGAACTTTGAAGCGTGCTTACTTGGGCTTGAAGCAGGTACTGAAAAGTCTATCGACCTAAAAGCGGAAGATGCGTTTGGTATGCCTAACCCAGATCATATCCACCATATGGATCGTGCTAAATTTGTTGGTGACTCTGAGGTTGAAGTGGGCACTATCATGGCATTTTCTGGCCCTGACGGTATGGAAATCCCAGGTATTATCACTGAGATCGCTGGCGATTCAGTGACGGTTGATTTTAATCATCCACTTGCAGGCCAAGATGTTACGTTTGACGTCAATATCTTAGCTGTCGACTAACATCACCTTACAGCTGTGATGTCACCCAGAGCTTCACTGTCTAGGCGCTTCACTGTAGAATGCGAGCCTCGCTGACGGCGAACTCTATAGAAACAACCTTAGTACCGCGGTAAATGATGAGCAATGAAATGAAAATAATGTTAGCTAACCCTCGTGGCTTTTGTGCCGGTGTTGATCGTGCGATCAGCATTGTCGAGCGCGCACTCGAAATGTACCAGCCACCGATCTACGTTCGTCATGAAGTGGTACACAACCGCTTTGTTGTTGAGGGGCTAAAACAACGCGGTGCTATTTTTGTCGAAGAACTTAGCGAAGTGCCAGACGATAACATCGTGATCTTCTCTGCTCACGGCGTGTCTCAAGCGGTTCGTAAAGAAGCGAAAGAGCGCGAGCTAACGGTATTCGATGCAACGTGTCCTTTGGTGACTAAAGTCCATATGGAGGTTGCTCGTGCGAGCCGCAAACATATGGAAGTGGTACTGATTGGTCACGCAGGTCACCCTGAAGTTGAAGGTACTATGGGTCAATACGCGAGCCAAACGGGTGGTATGTACTTGGTTGAGAAACCAGAAGACGTGCAAAACCTAGTGGTAAACGATCCAACTAATCTGCATTACGTGAGCCAAACGACGCTATCTGTTGATGAGACAGCTGACGTAATCGAAGAGCTACGTCGTGTATTTCCTGAGATTCAAGGCCCTCGTAAAGATGACATCTGTTACGCGACTCAAAACCGTCAAGACGCTGTGCGTGAGATGGCAAACGACGTTGACGTTGTGATTGTCGTTGGTTCTAAGAACTCATCGAACTCAACACGCTTGAAAGAGCTGGCTGAAAAACTAGGCACACCTGGTTACCTAACGGATTGCCCTGAAGACATTCAAACAGAATGGGTTGAAGGCAAGAAGAAAATCGGTGTAACGGCTGGTGCATCTGCTCCTGAAGAGCTGGTAAATCAAATCTTAGATCGAATTCGCGAGCTTGGTGCTACTGACGTTGAAGAGATTCAAGGTCGTGAAGAGAATATGTTCTTCGAAGTACCAAAAGAGCTACAGATTAAACAAGTCGATTAATCTCTATCGATTTGTGACATTAACGATTCGTCATACCGTCGATTCGCAAGCAGTAAAAAGCCAACGTTGATACGTTGGCTTTTTTGATCGTGCGCTTTGATAAGCTATTGGATACCGAGTTGTTCTTTTAGTGTCTTGAGATAGCGACGACTCACAGGCACTTCAAAGCCGGTAAGCGTGACGATCTCCGCTAATCCATTTTCTAGCAACTTGATCTCTTGGATCGATTTTATGTTGATCAAATATTGTCGATGACAGCGGATCAAATCGGTCTTCTCTTCTAAGATCTTTAGCGTCAATTGTGAAGTGGCCGTTTGCGATGAACAGCGAACATGCACGCCGCTGATATCAGAATAGGCACACTCGACACTTTGGCTCGCCATGATCACAATGCGGTTGTGACCAATACAGGGAATCTGTTCTAAGCGTGAAGGAGCAATTGAAGCAACATCTTGCTCTGGTGCTTTTTGGTTCTGCTTGACGACTTTATTCAGTCGAGAAACACTTTTATTGAGTCGGCAGGGTTCAACGGGCTTAAGCAGGTAATCAAAAGCGTTGTCTTCAAAGGCTTGAATCGCGTATTGATCGTAAGCGGTCACAAACACCACGTAAGGCATGGTCTCTGGGTCAAGCATACTCAACAGCTCAATACCTGTAACTTGAGGCATCTGAATATCCAGATACACCACGTCGGGTTTAAGAAGGTTGATCTGCTTAAGTCCTTCGATCGCGTTGCTTGCTTGACCGATGACTTCCACTTCTCCCGTTTCAGTCAGTAACTCAATCAGCTCTTCGCGAGCAAAAAGCTCATCATCGATAACGAGTGCTTTTAACATCCTGCAATCTTCATTTTTGTTCTGTCCCTGCTTATTCCGCCTATCTTTTTTATGTCTGCTTCTAAATGTCGCTAATGAGAAGCGATTACCTACGAAACACCATTATTTTAGTATAGGTATGATAAAGCTCATTCGAGTAAATTGCTGTGGTTGAGATTCTATTTTTAGTGCTGAGTCTTGTCCAAAGAAATTAGTGAGTCGTTTATCAACAATTTCCATCCCTAATCCCACATGATCTTGAGATGGCTTCTGGTAGTTGCCAGCATTGTCTTCGACGATCAGTCTAAATCCACCTTGGAAAGCTTCGCTATAGATCTTCACTTTGCCGCCTTCCAGCATATTTGAAATCCCATGTTTAATGGCATTTTCAACCAGAGGTTGCAGGGTAAAGCTTGGCAGTTGTGACTCAAACAGTTGTGGGTCTATGCCCCATTCAATTTCTAAGCGGTCGGTAAAGCGTGCCTTTTCGATCGTCAGGTACGCATTAACGTGCGCGAGCTCGTCTTTAAGCTTAACGGTATTAATATTCTGTTTAAGGTTGCTTCTGAAGAAGTGAGACAGGTGCTGAATGAGCTCACGTGCTTTATCTGGATCACGACGTGTTACGGCACTGATGGTATTGAGTGCATTAAACAAGAAGTGGGGGTTGACCTGTGCGTGCAGCAGTTTGATTTCAGCTTGAGTGAGCAGGGTTTGCTGTTGCTGATAGTTGCTGAACAGGATTTGACTCGATAACAGCTGAGCAATACCTTCAGCCATCGACATGTTGATGGTTGAAAACAGCTTCAGTTTAGGCTCATACAGTTTAATGGTGCCGACGACTTCGTTACCGGCACGCAGTGGGATAATCAACGCTGACCCCAGCTTACAATCCTGTGAGAGAGAGCATTGGTATGGGTTCTCTTTACCATCGAGGTAGATGATGTCGTTCTGTTCCATCGAAGTCAGTGTGCTTTGCGATGAAATAGGGGTGTTAGGGATATGGTGCTCATCGCCAATGCCAACGAAAGCGAGAATTTTTTCTCGGTCAGTGATTGCCACAGCGCCTACGTTGGTCTCTTCGTAGATAATACGCACGATTTTCTGCGCGTTATCAGACGTGAAACCACCATGAAGAATACCCACCGAACGCTCGGCAATGGTCAGTGCGCGGCGCGAGAAGGTCGCTGAGTATTTCTCAAAGATGGTTTTACGGTCTTGGATGATACTCATGAACAGTGCTGCACCCACGGAGTTGGCAATGATCATCGGTGCTGCAATGTCGGAAACCAGCGCATAAGATTGTTCAAACGGTTTGGCGACCGCAAGCAGAATCAACATCTGAATGATCTCTGCAAATAACGTCACAGAGAACACCACCATCGGATTAAACAACTGGCTGGCTTTGTTTTTTCTGACTAAGTACACATGCAGCAAGCCACCAATCAGGCCCTCTGCGGTGGTTGAAATCGCGCAGGCCAAGTCGGTGAAGCCACCTAATGAGTAGCGATGAATCCCGCCAGTAAAACCCACCGCAAAGCCAACCACAGGGCCACCAAACAGGCCACCCATGACTGCGCCCATCGCACGTGTGTTGGCGATCGCATCATTTATCTGTAGGCCGAAATAGGTGCCCATAATACAGAACAAAGAGAACAGAACGTAACAGCTGATCTTGTGGCTCAAGCGTGAAGAGATGCTCAACAAAGGGAGAATCAGTGGGGTTTTACTTAGCATGTAAGCGATCACTAAGTAGACACAGGTTTGTTGAAGCAGAGAGAGAATGAGTTCCATATTTTCACCTATTGAGACGCTTGTTAAGTGTAAAGCTCATTGTGTGGTAAGGGTAGTTTTGCTTGTGTTTGTAAGGCTTATATCGAGCGATTAGCGCTCACACTGTCTTGTTGCTAACCAGTACAGACAATAAAGCCCATCACAGGGGATGGGCTTTAGTCTTAATATCCATGAATCACTGAGTGATTGCCGGAACAAGCGAAGTTGTGTTTGGCTGTTCTTGTCTTTCTATGAAGACTGGTCTTTTACAAAGAGTTTAAAGAACTAGGCTGTTTTGGTATCGCCTTTTGCTTCTTTTTCTTCATTAGCAAGGTCAGTTTCGCCTTTGCCTTTAGAAATCTTGATTACGTAAGCCGCAACACCCAGCGCACTAATCACACCAACGATAGTTGAGATTTGCATTGGTAGGCCGAAACCAAGTTGGCTGTTGTTCAGGATGAATGTGATACACACAGACGTCATGAAGATAGCTGGAACCGTTGTTACCCAGTGCAGTTTGTTGTGACGTAGCAGGTAAGCAGAAGCCGTCCACAACATCATTACTGCTGTTGATTGGTTAGCGAAACCGAAGTAGCGCCAGATGATACCGAAGTCTACTTGAGTCAGGATGCCACCGATAACGAACAGTGGTAGAGCCATCAGTAGGCGGTTACGCAGTGTCTTCTGTTCCATGTTGAAGTATTCAGCAAGGATTAGACGGCTTGAGCGGAATGCAGTGTCACCAGATGTGATTGGTAGGATAACCACGCCTAGGAAAGCAAGGATACCGCCGAATACACCTAGTAGGCCAAATGAAGCGCTGTATACCACGTTACCTGGACCGCCGTTTGCTACCGCTTCAGATAGAGACTCAACTGAACCGAAGAACGACAGTGCAAGTGCACACCAGATAAGAGCGATGATGCCTTCACCAATCATTGCACCGTAGAATACGAAGCGACCGTTCTTCTCGTTTTCCATACAACGCGCCATCAGAGGTGACTGAGTTGCGTGGAAGCCAGAGATTGCACCACAAGCGATAGTGATGAATAGAGCAGGCCATAGTGGTAGGTCGTTCGGGTTCATGTTGGTGAACATGTCGCTGATTTCAAAACCACCCATGATTTGGTGTTCATCAGAGAAGCCAATTGCGGTGATTAGACCTACAGACATGAAGATAAGTAGAGCACCGAACAGTGGGTAGAAGCGACCAATGATTTTATCGACAGGGACAATCGTTGCGATGATGTAGTAAGCAAAGATAACAACAACCATAGTTGTTGCAGACATCGTGAAATCAGTTTGGTCATTCACTAGGTTAGTGATCATGCCTGCTGGAGCAGAAACGAATACCACACCAACTAGAAGCAGTAGAACAATGGCAAAGATATTCATAAAGTGTTTTGCGCCATTGCCTAGGTAACGTCCAGTGATGGTAGGAACCGAAGCACCGCCATTACGGATAGATAACATACCTGAGAAGTAGTCGTGTACTGCACCTGCGAAGATACAACCTAGTACGATCCATAGCATTGCTGCTGGGCCGTATAGGGCACCCATTATAGGGCCGAAGATTGGACCTACACCTGCAATGTTTAGCAGTTGAACTAGGTATACCTTTGGAGTCGACATTGGAACGTAGTCCACGCCGTCTTGCTTAGTGTGAGCAGGTGTTTGACGCTTTTCATTGATACCAAAAATCTTCTCGATAAAGGTACCGTAAATAAAGTAGCCACCAATGAGTGCTGCGACACAGGTAAGAAACCACATCATAATTTGTTATCCCTGAATGTATTAATTAAGTCAGGGTGTATATTAGAGGAGTGTATGGAAAGAAACTTCCGCTACTGGAGTGAGTGGTCGAATAGCTAATTAAGTGGTGTTATAACCGGTTTAGTGGTTTGTGACCTTTGTTGAGTGGTGGGGTAGAAGTGTTGAGAAGTATCGTGCTTCTGTTAAGTGGTCGATGGTGAGCGTTAAACGGCGCGTAATAGAGAGCAACGGTAGATAACAGAGATGAGTGGACATCAGCTCCCGTTCAGCGGAGAATCACCAACAGAGGCAAAGCTTCATTTAGAAGTGGCTAGGGAAATATAAAGGATTGAAATGAAAAAGATAATAGCACTATTCGCCGTAGCATTTAGCCTTGCAGGATGCAGCGCCAATGTTCAAGATTTAGCGGCAGAAGGCAACTGGCAAGAGATTGGCTACCGCGATGGTATTAAAGGCAACACTCAACGTTCGTATTCAGAGATGGCAGAATTGGGCGCGGTTGACCAAGCAAGTTACAACGAAGGTTACCAAATTGGTGTGACTGAATATTGTAACCCTAACCACGCATACCAGATTGGCCTATCTGGTCAGGTGTATGAAGGTGTTTGTTCTGGTACCGAAGATGCCCAGCGTTTCCGTATGGAGTGGCAACGTGGCTGGGATGAGTTTTCAAACGACCACTAACTTCGCTCGTGATTAATCACACCTCTTAAGCGGAATCATTAAGCTTAAATTGAAAAAAAACCAGTACATTATGTGTACTGGTTTTTTGTATCACGCTTTCGTCAGTATTGAAGATTAATCCGACATTGACTGATTATTCTCGACCGCTTTTCTTAAAAAGCCGTTCTGCTGGTCAAGCTGAGCCTTCGCCGCCTGCAAATCAAGCCCGGTCAGAATCATTAAAATCGCTAGCTTAACGTCGTAGTCAGTGGTTTTAAGTGTCGACACTGCCAACGCTTTATCACATTCGGTTGCTTGAATAACGATACGAGCGGCGCGGGCTACTAGCTTTTCGTTGGTCGCTTTTACGTCGACCATCAGGTTCTGGTAGCTCTTACCAATACGAATCATGCTCGCTGTGGTCAGCATATTAAGAACCAGTTTTTGCGCTGTACCGGATTTCAGCCTTGTTGACCCCGTTAGTGCCTCTGGGCCAACCACTGGGCTTATCGCGATCTGAGCAATATCAGCAATTGGCGAATCTGGATTACAAGACAGAGCAACCGTCACTGCACCGGTTTGATTGGCGTAGTTGAGTGCGCCAATCACGTAAGGCGTACGCCCGCTTGCCGCAATGCCAACCACAACATCCTTTTCTGAAAATTGAATCGCCTTCAGATCATCGATGCCTAACGTCAGCGAATCTTCAGCTCCTTCTTTTGCTTTCAAAATGGCTTCTGGTCCGCCGGCGATAAGGCCGATAACCATTTTGTCTGAAACGCCAAATGTAGGCGGGCACTCTGAGGCATCTAATACGCCCAATCGACCACTGGTGCCAGCGCCCATGTAAATCAGCCGTCCACCGTTTTGAAAGGCGTCAGCGATTTTATCAACGGCTTTAGCAATTTGTGGCAGTTCAGCTTCGATCGCTAGTGGGACTTGTTTGTCTTGTTGGTTAATCTTTTCAACCACTTCAAGAGAAGTGAGTAGATCAATATCCATAGTGTCAGGGTTTCTCCCCTCCGAAACGAGGTGCGAGAGCGCTGATATGAGAGCGTCGTTACTCATAATGATCCTTAAATGATGATTCTAAAATGGTTTAGTTAGCACTGTATAGAACGCCTAGAGAGGCAGATCTACTTGCACCAGTCACTTCTGGTAAATTACTCGGTAGTTGATGGACATGACGTTGAGCAAGCCAAGCAAAAGCCATCGCTTCCATATAGTCAGCGTCTACACCTTTGCTGGTGGTTGAGGCAACCTCCCAGCTTGGTAGAAGCTCAGAAAGCCTCTTCATCAATAATGGGTTTCTAACCCCACCACCACATACATACAATGCTGGGGCGTTACCTAAGCGGTAAGCCTCGACTTCATTGGCTATCGTCAAAGCCGTGTATTCGCAAAGCGTGCGTTGGACATCTTGTGCTGAGATGTCATTAAATTCTGTTAATTGTTGCTCCAACCAAGGCAGGTTGAATAGCTCTCTACCGGTACTTTTCGGTGGTGTTAGAGATAAATAAGACGCTTCCAGCAGTTGTTTTAATAAGGCTTGATTGACTTGACCTTGAAATGCGAACTGAGCGTCGCGGTCAAATTTTTCACCCGTGTGTTTATCTACCCAAGCGTCCATTAACATATTGCCTGGGCCTGTATCATAACCAAGTGTTGGTTGATTCGGGCGCAGTACTGAAATATTCGATATGCCACCAATGTTCAGCACAACAACTGAGCTTTCTTGCGGTTGAAAAATAGTATGGTGAAAAGCGGGGACCAGTGGTGCACCTTGTCCACCAAGCGCCATGTCTTTACGTCTAAAATCTGCGACGGTTTGAATCTCGGTTTTAGCAGCAATAATGTTGGCATCGCCTAACTGCATGGTAAAGGGAGAGTCGCCTGTTGGTTGGTGGAATACCGTTTGACCATGATTGCCAATTGCAGTGACAGCGGATGCTGGAGTCTCTGACTTGGCGAGAAGCTGCAGAACAGCATCAGCAAACAGGTGGCCAAGCTGGTGGTCGAGCTCACCAATGGCAATCAAGTCAGTTTGCTGACCGATACATACATTAAGCAAGCGTGTTTTGAGTTGCTTTGGCATTGGAAACTCATCATGAGCAAGCAGTGTGATCCGGTTGTCTTCTATCGACACCAGTGCCGTATCAACGCCGTCCATGCTCGTGCCTGACATCACGCCAATGTATAACTCTGACTTCATGGTCATTTCCTTAATTAAGCGGGCGAAGCTTTTGATGTGCGATGATTTCTGCGCCATCTAAAGCATTACCTTGAACCTCTAAGCTGCGATCTTGTAGCGCTTGTGGCAGTTTGTCACGATAGAAAGCGCCTAAGCTGCCTAAGAACATGATCGGTAGTGAGTTGTTGTCTGAGCATGTTCGTGCAAGCCGCTCAATTTCTTGAATACCTTGCTCAACGATGTTTTTTGCCGTCGGACAACATGGTTCTAATTCGACAAGCTCTTTTGCAAGTTGAGCATAATCGGTTGCGTTGGCTGAGCGAGTCCATTTTAGAATCGCACTGCGGACATTGCCTGTTTTCTTCATGACCAGTTGACTCGTTAACGAGCAACGTTGAGTGTCAAACTCGACAAGTGTTTGCTGAACTGCTTTAAAACCAAGCCAAGCGCCACCACCCTGATCGCCAATGGGGAAACCCCAACCGCCAAATTGATGGGTCACGTATTGGTTGTCTAATTGAATCGCAACCGAACCAGTGCCAATGGCAATACAGTTTACGCCTTCCCCTCTATTTGCACCAACGACCGAGGCTTCAGCATCGCTCGTCACATACAGGTTTGGGAAATGGGACAGTGCCAGTTGTAATTTCGCTTTTAGTTGAGCATTACCTGCGCCAGCAACACCGACCACAATATAACACTGTTTCGGACTTATCTGATTCACACTCAGCATTTCTTCAATGTAATGAGTGAGTTGAGTGATGGCTGTTTCACCGTATAAGGTCAATGACGTTGCGGCCAAAGTACGCTCTTTAATTACGCTCGGTGTCGGCGAAATTCGCTTGAGTCTCATTGCGGTTTTTGTGCCGCCACCATCGACGGCTAGAGTATGAGTAATCATTGGCTAACTGTTTGTAGTTTGTTTGCTTCTTGAGGCTGCTTCTTGCCTGATAGACAGACGATCAATGATACAAAGGTACCTACACACAGTTGATACGGGAAGGCCAATCGAACACCCACCCAATCCGTATTAATCATACCCATTACGTTATCCCAAACATAAGCTTGCATCAGTAACGTAGTTAAGAAGCCGGCCACAAGCGCCAACGCTACTGATGTTTCATTGCCGCGCTCGGTGAAAATCGCCGTGAAGTAGACCCCCAATAATCCTGTGTAAGCAAACACCATCACACTCAAAGCGAACGACAATAATGGCATGTCGGTATATTGCTGCCAGTAGTAACATAAGATACCCATGCTACCTAAGGCTAGCGCAGCTGCGGCCATACCGAAGCGACCCGCTTTTACATAGTGGAAGTCATCTCGTTCGCCTTTACGAGCTTCTAACCATGGTTTGTAGATATCTTGAATCGCAACAGAAGACATTGAATTCAAACCTGAGTTTAGTGTTGAAAGCGCTGCTGCAACCACACCAACGGTCACTAAGCCTCGAAGGCCTGCTGGCATTTCATTGAGCACGTAGTACATGAAAATTGTTACGTTCTCACCATTAAAGCTCTGCACGACATCTTTTCCTTCGACACCCATCAGGTCCGGTCTTTGATAGAAAACATACAGAAGCAGGCCAATCGACATGAAGACCAACACAACAGGGATAGAGAAGATGATTGAGTTGATCATCGCCTTAGAGCCTTGCTTGGCATCTTTACAGGTTAGAACTCGCTGGGTCATGTCTTGATCAAGACCAAACGCACCAATGTTCAGTAGTACAAAACCAGTAATACATGCCCAGAAGCTGAAAGTACCAGCAGGTGTTAAATCCAGAGTGAAATCGAGTAAGGTCAGCTTAGAAGATTGACCTTCGCCAGGGGTTGCAAGCACTTGTGCGATTTGACTGAAATCTGCCGGGATCTGGCCTAATAAGTAGATAATGACCGCAATGGCTGCACCGACGTACACCACGAGTTGGATAAGATCACTCCAGATAACCGAGCGGATACCGCCCATGTAGGTGTAAGCGAGGCCAACGGTGACCAGAATCACCACGGAAGTGATAACGCTGCTAGGGTCAATATTAGTAAACAGAATCATGGATACTGCGATAGCCGCCATATACAGACGAGCACCAGAAGCAAACACACGACCCACCAAATACATTACACCGGCACGCTGCTTGGTCTTCTCGCCAAAGCGTACTTTCAGTAACTCATATACTGTAGACACTTTGTTTTGATAGAAGCGAGGGATCAGAACAAGTGCGACAAAAATGGCACCCAGAATACCGCCAATATTGGTGGCTAGGTAAGTGAGGTCTCCACGGTAGCTCGATTCTGGTCCACCTAAAAACGTTGCTGCTGATTGTGATGTCGCCAGCACTGAAATAGCGACCACCCACATTGGCATTGAGTTACCACCTAAAAAGTAGTCCTTGGTACTCGTGATTTTGGTTCGGCTGAAATGCCAACCGGTGAAGGCGATAACAGCGAAATAAATCGCAAATACCGCCCAATCCAGCGAAGTAAACAGTGAATTCATAGCAGCTCCGTAGCGTGAATAGATAAGAGGGTGTTTATTATTATTTTTCCAGAATGACTGTTTGAATAATGAGTTTCAAAATCTATTCCTTGGTGGAATAGTGACCAGTGGTTTTCTTTGACGATGCTCCCAGAAGGTTGTGTTAGCTATTCCAAATCAGGAAATGGAAAGGAATAATTATTCCAATAGAAAGGCAAAACTCGTTATGATGACAGGCTGAAAGAGGGAGATAGATCGAGTGAAAGGCATTGCGAAAGTAAAAGCGTTATTACCCAAGCTTTCTCCATCGGATTCGCTGGTGGCACGATATGTATTGGATCACCCGCAGCAGGTTAAGCAACTCTCTTCCCCTGAATTAGCGAAAGCGGTAGGGGTGAGTCAGTCGACGATCGTCAAGTTTAGTCAGAAGATCGGTTATAAAGGCTTTTCTGAAATGAAGGTGAAACTCTATCAGAGTGATATGAGTTATCAGCCTGTTTCTCAACGAGGCATACACGGCACCATCACCAGAAAAGATTCGCCAGATACCGTGATGGACAAACTTCTTGCAAGTAAAACACAATCGCTTGAACGTACCGTGTTATTAAATGAGGGCGAACAGCTGAGTAATGCCGCTGACCTACTGCACCTTGCCAATAAAATTCAAATTTCAGGTGTTGGAGCATCGTCGCTAGTCGCGAAAGATTTCGCTTATAAGCTGATGAAGATTGGTCATGCGGTTCATGCGGAACCTGATGCTCATATTCAGATTGCCAACGCGGCATCGCTTACTGAAAATGATGTGTTGGTAGCGATTTCCTATTCAGGAAAAACCAGAGAAGTTGTAAAAGTGGCTCAGTTAGCGAGATCGAAAAAGGCCAAGGTCATTGTGATTAGCCAGTTATCTCCTTCGGCTCTGGACAAGTATGCTGATATCAAACTCATTTCGGCGGCTGACGAGAACCATATTCGTAGTTCCTCTATCACAGCGCGTGATAGCCAACTTTATATTACTGACTTGTTGTTCATTGCGTTAACTCAGCAAGAAGAGCAAGCTGACCAATTAATCGAACAAAGTAAATCTGCGGTAGCGGAATTTAAGCAATAGAGGGACATATTATGGGACCGTTGTGGGTTGATGTTGCAGGCTACGAACTGACTGCGGAAGACAAAGAAATTTTAGAGCACCCAACTGTTGGTGGTCTCATTTTATTTGCTAGAAACTACCACGATAGCAAGCAGCTATCGGCTTTAAATAAAGAGATTCGAAAAGCGGCTAAGCGTCCTATTTTAATTGGTGTTGACCAAGAAGGTGGACGAGTACAGCGTTTCCGCGATGGTTTTTCTATTATCCCAGCTGCTCAAGAGTTCGCGACTCAAAAGAATGGTGAACAATTAGCTGAACAAGCTGGTTGGTTGATGGCAGCGGAGCTGATTGCTCATGATATCGATCTAAGTTTTGCACCAGTATTAGATAAAGGTCATCAATGCAAAGCGATTGGCAACCGAGCGTTTGGTGAAGATATTGATACCATTGTTCGTCATAGCAGTGCATTCATCAAAGGCATGAAGTCCGTTGGTATGGCGACAACTGGAAAGCACTTCCCTGGCCATGGTGGTGTGATAGCTGATTCGCATCTAGAAACGCCTTACGACCCTCGAGACGATATCTTTGAAACCGATATGGCGATTTTTAAGGCGCAAATTGAAGCGGGAATATTAGATGCGATGATGCCTGCACACGTGGTTTTCTCTCATTACGATGACCAACCAGCAAGTGGCTCTCAATATTGGTTACAGAAAGTATTGAGACAAAAGCTGGGCTTTAAAGGCTTGATCTTCTCTGATGATTTAACGATGGAAGGTGCTGCGATCATGGGCGGACCAGCCGACAGAGCAAAAGCAGCCTTGAGTGCGGGCTGTGACATGGTGTTGATGTGTAATAAACGAGATGCACAAATTGAGGCTCTTGATCACTTAGCGATTCAAGAGGTGCCTTTAGCCAACTCATTGCTTAAAAAACACAGCTTTGATTTGCCGACTCTTCACTCTGATACCCGATGGAAAGAGGCTTCAGAGCAGATTAAGCGAATGCTAAACGATGCGTGATAAATAAACACTCTACAAATTTAAAGAAGGCGATATGAGAAATATCGCCTTTTTGTTTGTATTGACTGTGGTTTAAGCTGGCAATCTAATTAAAACGACTTAAAATCTGCGGTGTAAATTTAAATTTACACCTGATGTTTTTTATTGTTTACGCTTGCAATCGTTTTTGTAGCTGTTATTGTGTTTTTAAAGATTGTTAACCCAAATGGAAATGTTGGGTGTAAAAATAAATATACAGGTTGAGTTATGCAGAAAAGTGAATTAAGCAATGTCAATATTATCGACGAACAGGTACTGATTACTCCTGAGGAGTTAAAAGCAAAACTGCCTTTGAGTGATAATGCTCGTCGTTTCATTCAAGAGTCTCGTCAAACTATCGCAAACATCATCCATAAGAAAGATCACCGCATGCTAGTTGTATGTGGCCCGTGTTCTATCCATGATGTTGAAGCGGCAAAAGAGTACGCGAAACGCCTAAAAGCTTTATCTGAGCAACTTAGCGATCAACTGTATATTGTTATGCGTGTTTACTTTGAAAAGCCTCGTACTACGGTGGGCTGGAAAGGTTTAATCAACGACCCTCATCTAGATGGTACTTTCGATATTGAGCATGGTTTGCATGTAGGTCGTGAATTACTGGTTGAACTTGCTGAGATGGAAATTCCACTGGCAACAGAAGCACTAGACCCAATCAGCCCGCAATACCTAGCAGATACATTCAGCTGGGCGGCGATCGGCGCACGTACAACGGAATCACAAACGCACCGTGAAATGGCAAGTGGTCTTTCAATGCCTATTGGTTTCAAAAACGGTACAGATGGCAACCTAGGCACAGCAATCAATGCGATGCAGGCAGCTTCTTCTAGTCACCGTTTCATGGGTATCAGCCGTGAAGGTCAAGTTGCACTATTAACTACTCAAGGTAACCCAAACGGTCATGTTATTTTACGTGGCGGTAAGCAAACGAACTACGATTCAGTATCCGTACACGAATGTGAGCAAGAGCTTGGTAAGTCAGGTTTAGAAGCAGCACTGATGGTTGACTGTAGCCACGCTAACTCTCGCAAAGACTTCCGTCGCCAGCCTCTGGTTGCCGAAGATGTGATTCATCAAGTTCGTGAAGGTAACAAGTCGATCATCGGCCTTATGATTGAAAGCCATATCAACGAAGGAAACCAATCTTCTGATATACCTCTCAATGAGATGAAATACGGCGTTTCAATTACCGACGCGTGTATCAATTGGGACACAACTGAGGCACTATTGAAACATGCACATACGGAACTAGTCCCGTTCTTAGAGAACCGTTTGAAAGGTTAGTCAGAGTTTAAAAGTTAAGTGCCTCATCTAATGGGGCATTTTAAGATCTGTTACTAACGAAATCGGCGTTGGTACGGGCTTATAGATTAGTAAGGAATAAAATGGCCGTTGAACTGAACGAATTACGCGACCAAATTGATGCTGTCGATAAACAGATGCTGGATTTACTGGCTCAGCGACTTGCTCTTGTTGAGAAAGTTGGTGAAGTGAAAAGTGAACATGGATTACCTATTTATGTGCCGGAGCGTGAAGCGGCAATGTTGGCGTCTCGTCGTCAAGAAGCAGAAAAAATAGGGGTTCCACCACAGCTCATCGAAGATATTTTGCGTCGAACTATGCGTGAATCTTATGCCAGCGAAAAAGACTCTGGTTTTAAGTGTCTTAACCCAGAATTACGTTCAGTGGTTATCGTTGGTGGTAATGGTCAGCTGGGTGGCTTATTTGGTCGTATGTTTAAGCTTTCTGGCTACGAAGTGAAAGTCCTTGGTAGTCAAGATTGGGATAAAGCCGATGAAATCCTAGATAACGCTGGTCTTGTGGTTGTTACCGTTCCAATTCACTTAACGGAAGGTGTGATTGCGAAACTTGGTAACCTGCCAAGCGATTGTATTCTTTGTGATTTAACATCGATTAAATCAAAGCCGCTGCAAGCAATGATGAATATGCACCAAGGCCCTGTTGTTGGTCTTCACCCTATGTTTGGCCCTGATGTACCAAGCCTAGCGAAACAGGTGATTGTTTACAGTGATGGGCGTGGTTCTGAAAGTTACCAATGGCTACTGGAGCAATTTAGTATCTGGGGTGCGAGCCTATGTCAGATGGATGCTGCTGAGCACGATCACGGCATGACTCTGATTCAAGCGCTTCGCCACTTTACCTCTTTTGCTTACGGTCTACACCTAAGCAAAGAGAACCCGAACATCGACCAACTTCTGAAGCTTAGCTCCCCAATCTACCGTCTAGAGATTGCGATGGTTGGTCGTCTATTTGCTCAAGACCCGAACTTGTACGGTGACATCATCCTATCTTCAGATGAGAACATTGAGATGATTCGACGCTTCCACCGTTGTTTTGGTGAAGCACTCGAGATCTTAGACGGAAAAGACAAAGCCAAGTTCGTTGAGAGTTTTGACCAGGTGAGTGATTGGTTTGGTGACTACTCACAGCAATTCTTGCAAGAGAGTCAAAGCCTGTTAAAACAAGCACATGACTCGATTCATCGCGGTTAATAGTGTGGTTTGAAAAATAAAAAAGAGCGACCGTTTGGTCGCTCTTTTTGTTTGTGTTGAATGCCGATATTGCATTTGGCCTATAGTAGGCGAAATGCATTTGGATCATCATGGGCCAAACGAACAAACCTAGTTAGTCACGATAGGCTCTTTGTTATTCTCGTTCGATACTCGGTTATCATCGCTGGATACTGTGTCGATAGTTGAACTGATGTAAGGCACGTTAGTTAGGTTGATCTGCAAGCGAACCACGTTATCAATCAGCTGAACGAGTGGGCCCCATTTCACCTTTTTTTCTTTCTCAAACACGTAATTGAAGTTTTCTGGTGTCCAATCCATCAAGTATTGAGGGTTCAATGAGCGACCAAGGAAGCGTACTTCATAATGCAGATGTGGGCCAGTTGAGTTACCTGAGTTACCACAGCTCGCAATCACATCACCTTTACTAACAAACTGACCGCTGCGAACTTTGAATTTTTGCAGATGCGCGTAAGAGCTCATGAAGCCAAACGAATGGCGCATGGTGATAAAGTTACCAAAGCCTTTCTTACTTGGGCGTACGGTTTCAATCACACCATCTGCTGGTGCTAAGATATCTTCACCACGCTTACAAGTAAGGTCGATACCAGTATGGTTGTGGCGTTTGCCTGTAATTGGGTTAGTACGGCGACCGTATGAAGACGAGATGCGTTGATAAGCCATCGGACTATCATTAGGAATTAAGCGGAACATGGTAGCTCTTACCGCGGAATCGACAGCTGCAGCATCAATGCGGTCTTCTAGTGAAACCTCATCGGTGTGTAACTCTTCATCAGCCAGGCCTAGAACGGATTCCACATCGAATACACGCTTACCGAGTAACTGAATCGTCCCTTCTTTCTCAGTTAAGGCTTGAGAAAGGTTATGGTTGGTTTCAACTTGTTCCGCGTATAAGAACTCGGTCTGCTCTTTTTCAACAATCAGAGTTTCAATTAACTGTTGTGCATCACCGGCTTGTGCAGCTAGCTTGTTTTTACTCTCAAGGTGCATGTAGGTTGCACCACCAATCAGCATCGGTACTGAGAGCAGGGAGGTCATGCATAAGAGTACGGCTTTTCGACCGAAGTAAAACGTCTGTTCCCCCTGACTAGAGGGAATAGTAATGGACACTTTTTTAGACATGGTTCTGTATTAACTAAATGCTTCTAATAGAAAAAGGGTAATGGAGATATTATTCCTTGCCTAAGTCGGTAAGGTGTTCAATCTCTCTATAAAGCAGGTCATCGTCACCAACATTAAGCTCAACAAGGCGCTTAAGGTGGCTGATACTATCAATATCTAAATGCTCTATGCGTAAACGCATTGAGGTATTGATGGTAGAGACTATCGTTGCTTCTAACTGAATGTTGATATCGCTGTTGGTCAGCTTAAAGCTAACGTGAACAGGGTTCTCCTGGTTAAGTTGCTGTAACTCTTCGCACTGAATGAGTAAACCATGAAGAGATAAGTCTTGCACTGAGCCTGATACATTTACTTGTCCTTGTGAGATTTCAGTCGGAACTTGATAAATAACTCGTGAAAATTGACGTCTTTCAATCATAAGTATTCTCTCTATATCGGTGCGGAATGCGTAAGCCAGATATATCAAAGGCCGCTATTATCGCGGCCTTTGTTCAAAATACAAGCTTATTTACTTAGCAATACGTTTGTACTTGATGCGGTGTGGTTCTGCCGCTTGAGCGCCCAGAGTCTTCTTCAGCCACTCAGTGTACTCAGTATAGTTACCTTCGTAGAAGTTAACTTGACCTTCATCACGGTAGTCTAAGATATGGGTCGCAATACGGTCTAGGAACCAACGGTCGTGCGAGATAACCATTGCACAGCCAGGGAACTCAAGTAGCGCTTCCTCAAGAGCACGTAGTGTTTCAACGTCTAGGTCGTTGGTCGGCTCATCGAGTAGCAGTACGTTACCGCCCGCTTTTAGTAGCTTAGCTAAGTGAACACGGTTACGTTCACCACCAGAAAGCTCACCGATGATCTTCTGTTGGTCGTTGCCTTTGAAGTTGAAACGAGAGCAGTATGCACGTGCTGGGATTTCGAAGTTGTTGATCTTGATGATATCAGCGCCTTCAGAGATCTCTTGGAATACTGTCTTAGTGTCGTCCATGCTGTCACGGAACTGATCAACAGAAGCAAGCTTAACTGTTTCGCCCAGTTCAACCGTACCTGAGTCTGGTTGTTCTGCGCCGCTTAGCATCTTGAATAGTGTTGATTTACCCGCACCGTTGGCACCTACGATACCCACGATTGCACCCTTAGGCATGCTGAACGATAGGTCATCGATAAGAACGCGGTCACCATATGACTTAGTTAGGTTCTTAACTTCAAGAACTTTGTCACCTAGGCGCTCACCTGGCGGGATGAATAGTTCGTTGGTTTCGTTACGCTTCTGGTATTGGCCAGTCGTCAGTTCTTCAAAACGAGCCATACGAGCTTTAGATTTAGCTTGACGACCTTTAGGGTTTTGACGAACCCACTCAAGTTCTTTCTCGATAGTCTTTTGACGTGCGCTTTCACCAGCTTTCTCTTGCTTTAGACGCTCATCTTTTTGCTCTAGCCAAGACGTGTAGTTACCTTGCCATGGGATACCTTCACCACGGTCAAGTTCTAGAATCCAACCAGCAGCGTTATCTAGGAAGTAACGGTCGTGGGTAATCGCCACAACAGTACCGCTGTAGTCCACTAGGAAGTGCTCAAGCCATGCAACCGATTCTGCATCTAGGTGGTTCGTTGGTTCGTCAAGAAGCAGCATGTCTGGCTTCTCAAGAAGTAGACGACAGATAGCAACACGACGACGCTCACCACCAGAAAGGTGTTCAATCTTAGCGTCCCACTCAGGAAGACGAAGTGCGTCTGCAGCGCGCTCTAGAGCTGCTTCTAGGTTGTGACCATCTTTTGCTTGGATAAGCGCTTCTAGTTCGCCTTGCTCTTTTGCTAGTGCATCGAAATCTGCATCTGGTTCAGCATAAGCCGCGTAAACTGCGTCGATACGTTTAAGTGCATCAGCAACATCAGAAACCGCTTCTTCTACGATTTCACGAACCGTTTTTGATTCGTCTAGTACTGGTTCTTGAGGTAGGTAACCTACGTTAAGACCTTGTTGTGCACGAGCTTCGCCATCGATATCAGTATCAATACCAGCCATGATACGTAGTAGGGTAGATTTACCTGAACCATTTAGACCCAAAACACCGATTTTAGCGCCAGGAAAAAAGCTAAGAGAAATGTCTTTAAGAATTTGACGCTTAGGTGGAACAGTTTTGCTCACCCGAGACATGGTATATACGTATTCAGCCATTGCCGATCGATCCTAATTATTGTTCAAAATTGTTAGCTATTTTATACCAATATCCCTAAAGATGTTACTCCTAGGAAAGAAAAGCCATTCTTGAACGAATCCTTACTTACTATTGTCACATTGGTTATTAAAACTATATTTAATATGCTTCTTAGATGAAGTGTTAAATATTAATAATATTTACACTCAATTCCTTTACATTTTATGTGATGTCGGGCGTAAATAGATTTCACGTATTCATACACGCACTAAGGAAAGAGCGAATGTTTTTCCGAATTGGTAATACGAAGGTTGCTGTGGCTGCATCGGCAATCTTGTCTTCAGTTTCACTGGCTCCAATGGCTATGGCTAGCAATGCCTCAGAGTTAGAAATGCAGCGTGATGTTTATGATAGAGCGCAAGAGGTTTTAGACAGCCGTGATCTAAAAGCTTATTTAGCACTGCGCAGCAAAATTCAAACATACCCTCTCACGCCTTACACCGATTATCGTGCTTTTCTTATTGGCTTAGGTGATCGCACTCCGGCGGAAGTGGATGCGTTTATTGAAGAGAACAAAGCACTGCCATTTTCTAATCGTATGCGAGCACCATATTTAGATATGCTGGCGTCTAGAAAACAGTGGCAAACCATCCTCGAGTTTCAGACCAAAGAGCCAGTGGGCGAAAAGTACCAATGCATTTATTACCGAGCGAACTATGAGCAAGGTAATCAAGAACTGGCTTTTAAAGGAGCGAAGCAGCTTTGGTTGAGCGGCGATGGTGTTGATGACGCTTGCGACCCGTTGTTTAAGAGTTGGGATCAAGCTGGCTTGAGAACCGATGAGCTAATTTTAGAGCGTATGCTGTTAGCGTTTGAAGGGCGTAACGGTAAGCTGATGACCTATCTGATCAAGCAATTGGATCATAATGAGTCAATTGCTCAAGCTAAGCAGATGAAGGCGTTATACAACAAGCCTGAAAATGTGCTCACATTCGCTAAGAAGCATCCAGCCAATGAGTTTTATCAAGCTCAAACGGAGTTTGCTTTTAAGAAGCTAGCAAGAAAATCGGCTAGTAGTGCCCAAGAAGTATTCGATGAGGTCATCAAGGCTCAGAAGTTTTCTGAAGAGAAATCTCAAGAGCTCGCTGATTACCTGACTTTCCGTTTAATCAATACCGATTCTGAAGAGTTGATGGAGTGGCGAGATGAGATGTTGGCGAGTTCGTCGAAACAAGTCTTACTCGAACGTCGTGCCCGTTTGGCTATTCAGCATGCCGATTGGGCTGGATTGAAAGAGTGGATTGCCCGCTTAGACGACAAGCACCAAGCGTCATTGCGCTGGCAATATTGGTTAGGCAGGGCTGAAATAGCAACAGGTGATACTGAAAAGGGTAACCAACGTCTGTCTGATATTTTAGGTCAGCGTAATTTTTACAGTGTTGCAGCAGCAAAGCAGTTAGGTAAACCGATTCAATATCCAACCTCTAAGTTGAAATACAACCCAGAAACAGTGAAGCCTTTTAGTACTTCGCTGACTCGTATCGATGAACTGATCACTCGCGATAAAATTGCCGCAGCCAAAAGTGAATGGCGCTGGCTACTGACCAATGCAGATAAAGAGCAAAAAGAGATGCTGGCCGCTTACGCTGCGACACAGCGTTGGAATCACTTTACTGTCATTGCCAGTATTTCAGCGAAAATGTGGGATAACATTGCGCTGCGTTTTCCGGTTGCTCATAAGTGGTGGTTTAACTTCTATGCGGAGAAGCATGATATTGATCCAATCACCTTGATGTCTCTAGCAAGACAAGAGAGCGCGATGGATTCAGAAGCTCGTTCTCCAGTTGGTGCACGTGGTGTCATGCAAATTATGCCAAAGACAGCGCAATACACAGCGAACAAGCACAAGATTAAGTACAAGGGTAGCGATGATCTTTACGATGTCGGCAAGAATATCGAAATTGGCAGCCACTACTTAGATGGCTTGCTCTCTCAATATGACAACAACCGTATCTTTGCTTTTGCTGCCTACAATGCAGGTCCAAGCCGTGTTAAGCAGTGGCGTTCTCGCAGTGACGAAAAGCTTGATGCCTTCGCTTTTATTGAGATGATTCCATTCAAAGAGACACGCGGTTACGTTCAGAACATCTTAATGTTTGAGACTTACTATCGAGACATCTTGGGTGAGCAGGGCGAGTTTTTGGCTCCCCATGAGGTGAAAACTAAATACTAGTGGTCGATAAGTCCTGAAACTGAGTGACAATTGAAGGCAGTGAGTGCGAACCATTTCCGCTTACTGCCTTTTTACATTGGATCACATCCAGTATTTCGGTATAAAGTGGTAGACGCTTTCAATCGATAAGCGACTCTTTAAAGTCTGAATTTAAAAGTAAGTGTAGATATATGGCATCACAACCTGAATATGATAACTGGCAACAACTCATGGATTTAGTTAAGACAGCGGTTGAGAAAGATCAGCATGAACTGTTGTTGACCATGATGATGACGCCCGATGAGCGAGATGCTCTGGTTGCTCGAATTAATATTTTTTGTGAGCTAATGAAAGGTGAAATGTCTCAAAGACAAGTAAGCCAAATGCTGGGAGTCGGTGTGGCAACCATCACCAGAGGCTCGAATGAGCTCAAGGCAAAATCAGAACAAGAGAAAGCGATTATTGCCGATCTGCTGCTTAAGTAATGATGGCTTAAGCTATCACTGAATAGCGAGAGTGCGAATTGAAAAAAAACGCTAACTGAGGGTTAGCGTTTTTTAGTTTCTAGAGCTTGCAATCGAGCTGCTAGAAAGCTTGAGAAGCATTCATTGGTCAAGCCGAGAAATGCTCAGGGTTCACAAATGGGATCAGCGCTAAGATTAACGCTTGGTGATAGACCGAGCTACGTGAAAGCTGGTTATGTGTCAGTAAACCAATCGCTCCACCTTTTTGTTTGATATTGTCAGTACCAAATACTTCATCCATCACATCCCCGAGTTCGTTAGCGTGTTCTAGCTTCTCAAGAACGGCTGGTGGCAACATCAGGCTTGCCGAGCGAGATTCTCCACGTTGGCCATTTGATTCAATCACCATCCAAGCAAAGGTAACCCCGCCTTCGATTCCCGCTTCTAACCCAACATAGAAATCCGCATTAGGTTGCTGTTGTGTCGCATTGTGAACACGGTTTACAGCACCTTGATAGGTTTCATCATTACTCATCGGCTGATCGGCAACACCACTTGGCACACTTACCCCCGTGAACTCAAACCCGGTGTTGGGAAACGCAGAGACAAAAGCACTTTTGACAGCATTGATCTTAGCGGGATTTAGCGAGGCGATGATGACAGATTTCATGTGTTCGATTCTTCTAGTCGGTTGATTCAGTTGGCGCGTGTTAATCGTTCTGCTGGTGCTTAAATCGCTGTTGGTGTTCTTGATACCAGTCGCTTAGCTCATTGAGAGGCATAGGCTTACCAAAGTAGAAGCCTTGCAGCATGTCGCAATGCGCGTCTTGTAGCCATTGGTGCATCTCTTTGGTTTCGATACCTTCAGCAGTCACGGTTTTACCTTGCGCGTGACACAGTCCGATCACGGGTTTAACTATGTTCTGATTATCTGTTTCGATCAAGGCTTCTAAAAAACCTTTGTCTAATTTAATTTTTTGCGTTGGGTACTCAACCAATTGAGTGATGGATGTGTAGCCCGAACCAAAATCATCGATAGCTAATCGGTAGCCCATTCGAGCGAGTTCGTTGAGTAGCGGAAAACCGTGTGAATTTGAATAGAAAGTCTCGGTGATCTCAAAATCAATTAAGCTTGGTGGAATGCCATTAATCTTTGCGTGTTGTTCAATGAAATCCGCTAGGTGCGTAGTCTCTATCCCTGCGGAAGATAGGTTGATGGACAGCTGAATCGAGTGATCAAATTGACCCTGAAGCTGATGGAAAGAAGCGAAAGCATTCTTGATAACCCAGCGGTCGACAAGCTCAAATAGCCCAGTTTGCTCGGCAATAGGAATAAATTCATTGGGTGCAACCGTACCAAGTTGTTCGGACTCCCAACGCAATAGAACCTCAACCCCAATCACGTGGTTCCCTGCGGCATCCATGTAAGGCATATAAACGAGTTTAAACTCTTCATCGAAGTTTTTATCTCTTAGGGCACGCTCAATATTGGCTTGACGCTGAATAGTTTTATCCAAATCTAACGAGTAATCCGCGAACTGATTCTTGCCAGCATGTTTTGCCTGATACATCGCAGTATCAGCGTTTGAGAGTAGTTTCTCTATGGTATGCCCATCACTTGGGTAGGTCGCGATCCCAATGCTCACGGTAATCGGAAAGCTTCCTGAGTCGGTGATAAAGCCTTTTTGTAGCGGGGTCAGTAATTTTTCTGAAAACTGATGCGCAATATTATCGGCATTCGCTGGGGCATTGATATAGATAACAAACTCATCGCCCGACAAGCGTGCAGGCATGCAGTGAGCGCTGTCGCTCTGTTGAAAAAAGTCACATAAAGCGGTGATGCGCTCTGCAAAAGAAACCAGTATTGAATCCCCAATCTGGTGTCCGTATTTGTCGTTCACAAACTTAAAGTTGTCTAAATCGAGATAGAGTACCCAGGTATTGTTTTTCGAGTCAGGGGCTGGCAGAGACTGTTGCACAAACGACTGAAATTGAAGTCGATTGGGGATTTGCGTTAGCTGGTCATTCTCTGCCAACACTTTGGTCTGTTGGTAGGTATTATCGAGCTCTTGGTACATGTCATAAAAACGTTGTGACAAGCGGCCTAATTCATCATTAGTGCCTAAGCGCTCAATGTTCTTTCTTTGCTTTTTTTCGACCTGTTGCAGCTGCTTATCCAAGCGCGTGATTGGATTAATCACACATCGGGATAAAAGCATGAGCAATAAGCCCATACTGACAAAAGCAGAAAGAGCAAACGACACGCTGAGCTCATTCCAGATGGATTTGAGTTTGTTGTCCAACAAAAAATGAGCGGGGTCGAGTGTTGCGTAAAACTCAGGCCCTAGCTTTACTGACTGAGTTAAGCCATTTCCTAGGGATATCGGCTCATCGGTAAAGAAAAGGCTAGTTTGATAGTCAAACTCTATCTGTTTTCGTAGTGAATTAAACTTATCGAGAGAAACAGATACGACGAGAAAAAACACATCGTTGAGTTGTTCGCTTATCGGAGCGGAAACGCTCTTTTTGTCGAGTACTTCATAGTGAACAAGCACACCTTCACCTTGTGAGTTTTGGATGTAGTCAGTACCCGAAGCTGTGCGTTTTTCTTGGTATTGATGCTCAACGAACTCTAATACTTTAGGGTCCATCTCTGCATAGGGATCTCGGCTATTTTCGGCGTAATAGCTGACAGTGCGATCACTGTCTAGCAGAGCTAGTCCGGTAAAGCTGTCGTCGCCATCTTGCAATAACTTAACGGTTTCGTGCAGGTCATCGATGAGTGCGAGCTCTTGGCTGGGGTTCTCTTCAGCCAAGAAGAAGCGTTTAATCATGTCACTTTTAGTGAGTGCATAAGAATAGCTATTAAGAAAAGAGCGTGACTGGCGAAAGTGTCCGGCCAGTTTTTCCATACTTAATTGCAGAGCGTTATCTTCGCGTTTGATGAAACTGTTTTTTTGAGTTGAGTAGATGATATAGCTGGAAGTCGCAGTACTTATCAGTATTACGGGTGCAATCAGAAGTAATATTTTCGTACTTAGCTTCATGGCTACTCACAACATGGTTTATAAATTTGAGCGCGTAAGTCTATGTTACTTGGAGTGAGCTCGCTATTAATTACACGTTGTACGGTGCTTTCCTGTGAAGGCGGTAAGGTTTTGTCTTTATTGATAAAAAAGCTACTAATGAGTTTTCTGTTAGAAAAGCGTAGGGCTACTTAGAGGGGAGGTGGTGTAGAACGATAAATCAATGATTAGAGGCTAGGAAATGCCAAAGAGAGCGTTGTTTCTAAATGATATGTGTAGTCATGGTGATTTAAGTATTTGGCCTACCATAGGCCAAATACTTATGTTAGCTGAAAGCGTTATTCGTTCTCGGCTACGACAGCTTAACCTGAGTCGCTTTGATGTTTTCGCTTGGGTAACAGCCTAGCACTTTGAGGTGGCGAGTAATGGCCGTTAACTCTGTGATCGCTTGCTGCATATTATCTGAGTCTAGGTGTGCTTCTAAGTCTACATAGAACATCTCTTCCCAAGGGTTACCCATAATCGGACGAGACTCTAGCTTAGTCATGTTGATACCTAAGCGTTGCAGAATCAGTAGTGTCTCTACTAATGAACCAGCTTCTTGTGAAGTCGACATAATGAGTGTCGTCTTCGCTGGGATTTGCGTTGATACTTCAACTGGCTTGCGTGCTACCACGATGAAACGCGTGTGGTTTTCTGTTTGATTTGCAATGTTACCTTGGATTGGCTGAAGCCCGTAAAGCTTGCCGCTCGATGCGTTACCAATCGCTGCGACATCATCACCGTCCAGATCTTTCACCTTTTTCATAGCGTCAGCTGTGCTGGCACAAGACTCAAGGGTGACATCTTTAAGACGGCTCAAAAACTCGCTGCATTGCTGATGAGGTTGTGGGTGCGAATAGAGGGTTTTGATGTCTTCTAAACGGATATCATTCTTAGCAACTAGGCAGTGCTCAATGGGTTGAGATAGCTCACCTACGATATAAAGCGTTGTGTGTTGAAGCAGGTCGTACACTTCGTTGATTGAACCTGAGCTGGTGTTCTCAATCGGCAATACGCCGTAATCTGCATGTCCCGATTCTACTGTTGAGGCAACCTCTTTGAAATGGCTACAGTTTAGCTCAATCAACTCCATATTCTTGCGGCTGAAATACTCGCGGCTTGCAAGGTGCGAGTAAGAGCCTTTAGAACCCAAGAATGCCACGCGAGCCAAAGGCTTACGGCTTTGTGGATTTGCGAGGTTTTGTAAGTATGACTGTTGCAGTAGAACTGAATCTTCAATGATGGTGTGAAACAGCTTAGTAATGTACTGAGCATCCAATTCGTATTTGTCTTTACCGTTGTTAATCAGCTTAACCAACAGTTGTTGTTCTCTTACTGCATCACGAACTGGCTTTGATGTCTCTACCTTGCTTTTAGCAACTTCGATGCTTAGCTTGCGACGTTCTGAAAGTAGTTTCAGTAGTTCGTCATCTAAATCATTAAGACGAAGGCGGATATCATCCAGTGAAATTGAGCGGTCAGTCATAAATGTGTCCTTATAAAAAAGCCTCCCTAGTTTGGGAGGCTTCTTGTTCGTTTTTGACTTGTTTTTCTAAAACGACTTAGCCTCCGATTTACGGAAGAAAAAAGAAGTCAAAAATAAACAAAGATTGGGTTTGCATAAAAAGTGATTGTTTTATGAATGTTTAAACACAATAAGCAAGCGAGCTACGAGCGTCAAGCAAAAAAATAGCGCCCTGAGGCCTATTTTTTAATCTGTTATCTTTCCTTATTCTACTTCAGCTTCTAGCTCTTCGATTTCAGGCTTTTCAGCGCGGCGCGCTTCTGGTTTATGGCGTAGCTTGTTGAGTTGACGCTCTAGTTTTTGTTCTACTTCGTTGATAGCAACGTAGAGGTCGTCATGGATTGATGAAGCTACAAGTTGTCCTTTTGGTACAGTGATTACCGCTTCAAATTTCTTCTTCTTGTTTGGTTCTTCACTAAAGCTCGCTTGGCAACCAATGATGTCTACTTGCCATTTATCCAGCTTTTTAAATTTGCTTTCTATGTGATCACGGATTGCAGAGGTAATGTCGATGTTTTTACCAGTGATGTTCATTTTCATAGAAGTTTTCCTCTGTTGTATCCCTCATGGGTTAACTTCAGATTACGACTTTTGGGAATTGATAATGTGATCTGGATCTTGTTTTGGTTGGGTGGAATGAGCATTAAAATCAAATGTGATCTTACGCAAGTCTTGATATCTTTTTGGTGAAAAATGCTTGTTATCCTTATGGAAAACGATAAGTTGGAGGCAAGGCTTCGCTAAAAATTAAATCAGTTTTTAGGGGCGTCTTACAGCTTACAGAAAGTGCTTGATGGATATTTATCCAAAAGTATTTTGTGATCTAGAGCACGTGACACATATCGCTAGGTAAGCTTCCTCAGAATTAGACAAACAAAAGCCGCATAACTTTGCTTATGCGGCTTTTGTGTTTTTGTCTTTACTCAATGTCTCTTCTTGTCTGGCTCAAGTTTATAGTCGCTCTAATCATTCGTTTTGAGCAATCTCGCCGTGCCGTTCTCTCTAATCGCATTGATTGCCTCTAGCTGTTTATAGATGACGAAGTAGCGATTGATATTGGCAACGTAGGTGACAGGCTCTTTACTGACGTATTTACGAGTAATTATCTCTACGTTTTTAAACCAGATGTTCGGGTTGTAGCCTTTCTTCTTCGCAAGGTTCCTCATCTTTCTGATCTTAGCTGGACCTGCGTTATAGGAGGCGAGAGTAAAGTAAATCTGGTTATCTGGAGTAATGGCTGGGTCATCAAAATATCTATCTTTAATGAAGCGCATGTATTTCACACCAGCATGGATGTTGTTATCGACGATGTGGATATTCTTGATGTTGACGTTTTTGTCTCTCGCAGTGCTAGGTAGAACCTGCATTACTCCAATAGCACCTCGGTGGGAGACTCTGCTTTGATCAAGGCCCGACTCTTGGAAGCCTTGCGCAGACATCATCAAAGGATCGAATTCATACTTATTCGAATACTTTTCAAATACATCAGCCAGTTTAGCAACGCGGTCAACTTTGTTCGGGTTGAGTGCCCGACCTAACCAACGAGTATTATCTATGTATTTCTTATAGATAACGTTTCCAAGCAGGGTACCTGTTCGAGCTGTCTTAACGTATTTGTTTATCTCTTTCTTTAGTTGAGGGCTGTCTTTTCTTAATGCCCAGGCTATTTGACCATTTTCGCGTAAAGGTAAGTCGTGATGGACTTGAATGTTTTCCATCACATCGATCCACAGTTTCGCTTTGTGGCTGTCTAGAATCGTACCTTGTATATAGCCTTGGTTAACGAGCTCGATCAGTTCGTAGTCTTGCAGTGACTCTTCGATGAAGTGGACATGCAGTGGCGGTAAACCCAGTTCGTTGAGTTCCTTATTGACCCTTTGCACGCTTTCGAAGTAACTGGAGCTGGCCCGAATCCATACTTCCTTACCACTAAGCTGCTTGATCTCGGTGATCGCTTCTGAATTCTTGCCAGTGATAATGAGCTCTTTACCGTCTTTAATCATAGGGGCTGAAAAATCGATCACCTTTAATCGCTTATCGGTGACGGTCAGGTTTGCAACAGCAACATCGCCATAGCCTGACTGTAGAGAGGGGAGCAGGTCATCCCGCTGCACAGGAATAATTTGAACGTTCAGGTAAGGGTGCTTCTTGCGAAGACTTTTTTCGAAATGGTAAAGCATCTCGGCAACGATGCCTTTGGGCTTGCCATCTTCTATATAGTAGAAGCCAAGATCAGCAGAGACCAGCACTCTCACTGTACCTTTGGTTTTGAGTACGTCGAGGTCCCCCATGTAAGGCTTATTGCTTAATGGCGAGAGTTCTAATGCGTGGGGAAATTGGCTAAATAGCACGATCCCAATAAATAATAACAACCTACTCACATCCACACTCCATGTTGATGTTTTGTCAAAAGTTATTTATTGAAGATACCGTGTATTGTGCGATTCATCAAGTTCGTGGAATAGGTTTAAAAAAAGCGCGCTAGTAAATTAGCGCGCTTTTTTAGTCAGGAACAGAATGGTTGGCTAAGGTAGTGGATTCAGCTCAATCAAGGCTTCTGTTCTTTGAATCGCGTCCTCAAGGCCAAGCTGTTTGTAGGCCTCTAGCTGAATTTTTAGAGACTTACGCGCTGCGATGGTATCTGGGTAAGTCTTTTGCAGTTCTTGCGTTCTATTGATTGCTGCGATCCAAGCTTCACGACGTAGATAGAAATCTGCCGTTGCTAGGTCGTAATCCGCCAAACGGTTTTTAAGTGCGAACATGCGTTTTTGTGCATCTTCTGCGTAAGGGCTTGCTGGGAAGCGCTCTAGTAGTCGTTTGAAATCAGCAAAAGCGAGTTTTACTGGCTCAGGATCTCGGTCGCTACGGTCGATATTAAAAATATCGTGCATAAAGTTTCTGTCTTGTGCCATGTGCGTTAGGCCGCGCATGTAAAGAACCCAGTCTTGTTTTTCGTGAGTTGGGTTTAAACGCAAGAAACGTGAAATGGTCGCTAGGCCAAGCGCTAGGTCATCATTTTTGTAGTAAGCGTAAATCAGGTCTAGCTGTACTTGTTCAGAATAGGCGCCGAAAGGGTAACGAGAGTCTAGAGCTTCTAGCTTTTCAATGGCAGAAAGCCAGCTACCACTTTGTAGCGATTCTTGCGCCTCAGAATAGAGAACCGATGGCGGTACATCTGGCACTATCTCTTCGGTACTTGAACAACCAGCCAAGAGTGATACGGCTAATAGACCCGCTAAAGTAAGGTGTTTCATGTCAGGCGTCGATTCCTTGAATTAAATATTTCGTAAGCTTCCGTTACTTTCTAACCAGTAACAGATACAATGATGCAATTATTCTATTTTATCCATACTAATGGGTATTAGTCTCACGGTTTTTAAAAAAGTTCGATATGGCTCAGCAGATCACATTAACAGACACAGTAAAAAGCAGCCAGTTAGGTCAACGTTTAGACCAAGCTGTCGCTGAACTATTTACCGATTTTTCTCGCTCTCGTATTAAAGAGTGGCTTCTTGACGGCAAAGTCCAAGTGGACGGTGAAGTTATTACCAAGCCACGCGTTAAGGTTATGGGCGGAGAAGAGATCATCTTACAAGCTGAACTTGAAGATGAAGAGCGCTGGGAAGCACAAGACATTCCTCTAGACATTGTCTTTGAAGATGAACACCTATTGGTTATTAACAAGCCACGTGATTTTGTTGTTCACCCAGGAGCAGGTACGCCGGATGGAACCGTGCTAAACGCGTTGCTGCACCACTACCCACAAATCGCTGAAGTACCTCGTGCAGGTATTGTTCACCGTCTAGATAAAGACACGACAGGTCTTATGGTTGTTGCTAAAACAGTACCAGCACAGACTCGCCTTGTACGTGCACTGGCTAAGCGTCGTATTACTCGTGAATACGAAGCGATTGCAATCGGCAAAATGACCGCTGGTGGCATGGTAGAAAAAGGCATTAGCCGCCACGCTACCAAGCGTACTTTGATGGCTGTGAATGAAACGGGCAAGCCAGCGGTAACTCACTACCGCGTTGCTGAGCACTTCCGTGAACATACACGTATTCGCCTACGTCTAGAAACGGGTCGTACTCACCAAATCCGTGTACACATGTCTTACCTTCAGCATCCACTGCTAGGTGATATTGCATACGGCGGTCGTGCACGTATTCCAAAGGGCGCATCAGAAGAACTAACGAAGATGATTCGTGCTTTTGATCGTCAAGCACTACACGCGGTTATGCTCAAATTTGTTCACCCAATTACGGGCGAAGAAGTTGAGTTCCACGCACCTGTGCCAAATGACATGGTTGTGATGGCTGAAGCACTACGTGTTGATGCTCGCGATAACCTAGAAGAAGACATTTAATTATGTCGATGATCATCCCTAACTGGAACGCACCAAGTAACGTGAAGGCTTTTGCTTCGACGCGTGTTGGTGGTTTTTCTGCTGATGCATATCAAGGGCTAAACCTCGGTATGCATGTTGGGGATGATGCTTCACTGGTTGAACGTAACCGAATATGGCTTACGCAACACGCTAATATGCCCGCAGCACCCATATGGCTAAACCAAACACACTCGACTGATGTGATTACAGTTTTAGAGCCTACAACCAATGTTCTCGATGCTGATGGAGCTTTCACCACTGCGAGTGGCGTAGTGTGTTCAGCTATGACTGCAGATTGTTTACCAGTGATTCTTACTGATACTAAAGGTACTCAAGTTGCTGCGGTTCATGCCGGATGGCGTGGTCTTGCTGGTGGTATTCTTGAAAATGCAGTCGCAAAGTTTACCAATCTCAGCTCTGATAACCAGATCATAGCTTGGCTAGGCCCTGCGATTGGCAAACAAGCCTTTGAGGTTGGTGATGATGTGTTGGAAGCTTTCGTTGGTTTTGACCCTCAAGCCAAGCTTGCATTCAAAGCGAAAACTGAACCGGGCAAATGGTTAGCGAATATGTCTCAACTTGCAACACAGCGACTTACTAAAGTGGGTGTTTCGCAAGTGACGGGTTCGAACCTTTGTACTTTTGCCGATTTTGATGCTTTCTATTCTTATCGTCGAGATGGCGTTACTGGACGTCAGGCTACCTTTATTTGGCTAGAGTAACGTTTAGTAAGTGTCCGCTTTTATCCAGCACAATGATATTTTTATATAAACTCTATTCTTCATTCCTATCCCTTGAAAATCCGCGTTACCGTATCCATCTTCTAACCATAAGATAAACATATCTAAGAGTAGGAAGGTTGGCATGCGTCTCGATCGATTCACTAGTAAATTTCAAATTGCGATATCTGATGCTCAGTCGCTCGCATTAGGTCGTGATCACCAATATATAGAGCCTGTACACCTAATGGTGTCGCTATTAAATCAAGATGGTAGTGCGATTCGTCCATTGCTTACTATGTTGAATATTGATGTGGTTCAGTTGCGTTCAAAGTTAAGCGAAATATTAGACCGTGTACCGAAAGTAAGTGGTATCGGTGGTGATGTTCAGCTTTCGAATGCAATGGGTACTCTGTTCAATCTATGTGACAAGGTCGCACAAAAGCGCCAAGACACATACATTTCTTCGGAAGTCTTCCTACTTGCTGCAATTGAAGATAAAGGTCCTTTAGGTAACCAGCTTAAAGAGCTAGGTCTTACTGAGCAAAAATTATCTCAAGCTATCGAGCAGGTTCGCGGTGGTCAAAAAGTTGATGACCCAAATGCCGAAGACCGACGTCAAGCATTAGAGAAGTTCACCATCGATCTGACTGAAAGAGCTGAGCAAGGCAAGCTCGATCCTGTTATCGGTCGAGATGACGAAATCCGCCGTACTATCCAAGTACTTCAGCGTCGTACTAAGAACAACCCAGTCATTATCGGTGAACCTGGCGTTGGTAAGACAGCTATCGTTGAAGGTTTGGCTCAGCGCATTATTAACAATGAAGTGCCTGAAGGTTTAAGAGGCCGACGCGTACTTTCATTAGACATGGGCGCTTTGGTGGCCGGTGCTAAATACCGTGGTGAGTTTGAAGAGCGCTTGAAATCAGTCCTCAATGAATTGTCTAAAGAAGAGGGCAATATCATTCTCTTCATCGATGAAATTCATACCATGGTCGGCGCTGGTAAAGGTGAAGGCTCTATGGATGCGGGTAACATGCTGAAACCAGCATTAGCTCGTGGTGAGCTTCATTGCGTTGGCGCGACGACTCTTGATGAATACCGTCAATATATAGAGAAAGATCCAGCGTTAGAGCGCCGCTTCCAAAAAGTACTTGTCGATGAACCAACGGTTGAAGACACGGTGGCGATTCTTCGTGGTTTGAAAGAGCGTTATGAACTTCACCATCATGTAGAAATTACCGACCCAGCGATCGTCGCTGCAGCAACACTATCTCACCGATATGTTTCTGATCGTCAACTGCCAGATAAAGCAATTGACCTGATTGATGAAGCAGCATCGAGTATCCGTATGCAGATTGATTCAAAACCTGAATCTCTGGATAAACTCGAGCGTAAGATCATTCAGCTTAAGATCGAGCAGCAAGCGCTGACTAATGAAAACGATGAAGCCAGTGAAAAGCGTCTTCGCACCTTACAAGCGGAGCTTTCAGATAAAGAACGTGACTTTGCTGAACTTGAAGAAGTGTGGAACGCTGAGAAAGCAGCACTGTCTGGCACGCAACATATCAAATCAGAGCTAGAACAAGCTCGTATGGATATGGATTTTGCAAGACGTGCAGGTGATCTAAATCGAATGTCTGAACTGCAATATGGTCGTATCCCAGAGTTGGAGAAGCAACTAGACCTTGCGACTCAAGCTGAAATGCAAGAGATGACCTTACTACGTAATAAGGTTACTGATGCAGAAATTGCCGATGTCCTGTCTAAGCAAACGGGCATTCCGGTTTCCAAAATGTTAGAAGCAGAAAAAGAGAAGCTTCTAAAGATGGAAGGTGTTCTGCATAAGCGTGTTATCGGCCAAGGCGAAGCGGTAGAAGTGGTATCGAATGCGATTCGTCGTAGCCGTGCTGGTTTATCGGATCCGAATAAGCCAATTGGTTCTTTCCTATTCCTTGGTCCTACAGGGGTAGGTAAAACGGAGCTTTGTAAAACGCTCGCTAACTTCATGTTTGATAGTGACGATGCAATGGTACGTATCGACATGTCTGAATTTATGGAGAAGCACTCTGTTGCTCGTTTAGTTGGCGCACCTCCGGGTTATGTTGGTTACGAAGAAGGTGGTTACTTAACTGAAGCAGTGCGTCGTAAACCATATTCAGTAATCTTGTTAGATGAAATTGAGAAAGCGCACCCAGATGTTTTTAACATTTTACTTCAGGTACTTGATGATGGGCGTCTAACCGACGGGCAAGGTCGTACGGTCGACTTCAGAAATACGGTAGTGATCATGACATCGAACTTGGGCTCTTCAAGAATTCAAGAAAACTTCAATACGCTCGATTACCAAGGAATAAAGAATGAGGTGATGGAAGTGGCAGGTAAACATTTCCGTCCTGAGTTTTTGAACCGAGTGGATGAAAGCGTTGTGTTCCACCCATTAGGGCAAGAGCACATTCAATCTATTGCTTCTATTCAGCTTGAGCACCTAAAAAAGCGTATGGAAGATAATGGTTATGAACTTGAGGTGTCAGAAAAAGCGCTGAAGCTAATTTCTCAAGTTGGCTTCGACCCTGTATATGGGGCACGACCGTTGAAAAGAGCAATTCAACAGAGTGTAGAGAACCCATTGGCGAAAGCGATACTTGCTGGAAAAATCAACCCAGATGAAAAAGTACAGCTATTAGTTAATAACGACAGAATTATTGCTCACCAGTAATTGGGGCAGAAACAATAGGTACGATTCGCTAAATTTAGTCTAAATCGTACCTATTTCGAACGCTTTGTATAAATACTATTCGAACAGTCGCCAGTGGCGGCTTTTTTTCGTTTTTGGCCTTGTGCGCAAGATTATTATCTCTATAATGCGCCTCCGTTGTCAGGGATAACCAAGCGGTTTGAACTAAGCAGCGAAACGGCAAATAAGCATTTAAGATGCTTCAAAAAATTAGCAGGAAAAAGTGTTTGACACTGAATCCCAGTTCGCTAGAATGGCCGTCCACTTCGAGAGGCTCCTTACTAAAAGGAACGCTTAAGAAGTTAAGCTCTTTAACAATTTAAACCTATCAATCTGTGTGGGCACTCGTTAATGAATATCACTAAGTTTGTTTTCGCTTTTTAAAAGCAAAGGCAAATGTGAAACTTCGGTTTCAACTTGATTTCAATGAACTGAGTGACCAATTCGAATCGTAAGATTCGGCACAGTCAATTCAACATTACTATGTAATGTAATCAGTATTCGTTGAGTCACAAAATCTTAAATTGAAGAGTTTGATCATGGCTCAGATTGAACGCTGGCGGCAGGCCTAACACATGCAAGTCGAGCGGAAACGAGTTATCTGAACCTTCGGGGAACGATAACGGCGTCGAGCGGCGGACGGGTGAGTAATGCCTAGGAAATTGCCTTGATGTGGGGGATAACCATTGGAAACGATGGCTAATACCGCATAACGCCTACGGGCCAAAGAGGGGGACCTTCGGGCCTCTCGCGTCAAGATATGCCTAGG
>NZ_JAEFCE010000043.1:0-45427 GCF_016406055.1 Vibrio sp. IB15 | reverse complement strand
CTCTGAAATGAGGGAGCAGAAACTTCTACGTTTTTAATTGACAGTGGGGGTCATAACAACGCCTTGTTAAGGTGTGAGGCACGCAATACCGAAGCCGCCGCATAACACCTTAACCACTAAAACCAACGCATAGTAAAAATGCCACGCGTGCCGAATCACTCTTGAACAATTTGTTATGCATTATTCTTCGTAGCCTCTAACTTCGATACCATTCTCGAGATCAAAGATTGGAAAGTGACCCAATTCTTTAGCTATTGATTTAAGGTGCTCTACATCTTGGCTACGTTCAAATGCTACATTCGATTTTGGTCTATAATTCTGTGGGATAGCTACTGACAATATCCACTTGTATTCGAATGGTTGAAACCTACCGTCTGCAAACCCATGTGGCAGTAAGTCATAGCTTTTGGGTAAGCAGTGAACTTCTTCATGCTCAGAGTCAATAAACCTCCAATATGATACTTCTACCTCAATTCCAGCATCAGCCCAAGCTGCAAACAACTTAAACCACTTCGAATTACTCATATATCTTACAGAGTATTTGTTGCAAGCTTTTTGGTACTCTAAATCCATTGAAGTCCTCTAATGCATAACAGCTATTAGATCGAAAAATTCTTCATTTAAATACAGGATCATTCTATCTAGTTTCATATGCATAGCAATCTAGCACGATTTATTACATTATTTCAGTGACTTAAAACATAGATAGGCATATCAAATAACAAAATACAGAATATTTCCATATGTTATGAATCTAGCTAAACCCGCCTCGCACTGTATGTGTCCACAGCCCTCCGAGCTATGTTGAAAACACAAAAAAGCCTGCCATCTATGCGAACATAAATGGCAGGCTTTATACGTTAGTTAAGCTTTTGACTGGCTAGCTTACGCCGCTTCAAATGCGAGGGCTTTCTTTTCTACTTGGCGGAAGATAAGTGTTAAAATGCCGTTTACTGCTAGGTAGAATGCACCAGCGATACCGAACACAGTCAGTGTGTCGTACGTTTGGCCGTTAATACGCTGAGCGTAGCCCATCAAATCCATGATGGTAATGGTGCTTGCTAGTGATGTGCCTTTGAAGACTAGAATCACTTCGTTTGAGTAAGCTGGAACGGCACGGCGTAATGCGTATGGCAGAAGCACTTTAAGCGTCGTGATTTTGTCCATACCTAGTGCACGACATGCTTCCCACTGCCCTGCAGGAATCGCATTGAATGCGCCTCTGAACAGTAGCGTGCTGTATGCCGCCGTGTTCAAAGCCAATGCCAACATTGCGCAGAACCAAGGTTGGCTGAGCCATGTCCACATGAAGCTTTCACGAATCCAATCGAACTGACCTGGGCCGTAATACACCAAGAAGATCTGAACTAGTAATGGTGTACCAGTGAACAAGGTAATGATGCCACGTGTTACCCAGTGAATCGCAGGTAATCTTAGGATCAGTGTTACCGTCATCAGTAGCGACAAGATACAACCAACAAGCAGTGACGCGCCGGTGAGTTGAAGACTGGTCGTTAAACCTTCAAGCATTTGAGAGAGGTATTGTTGATTCATGCCATTGCCCCTTTGTTACCCAACCCCTGAATAGAGAACTTACCATCAATCACTTTTACTGCTCTTTGCGTGATCAATGTGATGATTAGGTAGATAGCTGCCGCCGTTGCGTACCAAGTAAATGCTTCGTGCGTTGCTGCTGATGTTAACTGCGCTTGCTTCAGTAGATCGGTGACGCCAATCAGAGAAACCAATGCAGTATCTTTCAACAGAACCAACCACTGGTTCGTTAAGCCTGGTAGTGCGTGTCTTACTGCTTGTGGCAAAACAATTCTGAAGAATGCGTGAGATTGTGGAATACCTAATGCACTCGCCGCTTCTCTCTGCCCTTTACCTACCGCTTTCAATGCACCACGAATAGTTTGTGAAGCGTATGAAGCGAAAATAAGTGACAACGCAACAACACCAGATAAGAACGGGCTAACTTCAACAAAGTCACCAGTGATCATGAAGAGCACTTGTGTTGAGCCAAAGTAGATAAACAAAACCACCAAGATTTCTGGTAGACCACGTACGATTGTCACGAACGCGGTTGTCGGCCATTTGATTGCAACACGACGAGACATTTCTCCGCCTGCAAACATTACCGCTAGAACTAATCCAACCAATAGGCTTACGAATGCAAGCTGAATAGTCATCCAGCTTGCCTCGACGAGCCCTAAAGAGTAACCCGTTAATTCCATAAATTACTTACCGAAGTACTTGTTGAAGATCTTGTCGTACTCGCCGTTTGCTTTAACTGCTGCAAGTGCTGTGTTCAGTTGTGCAACTAGCTCTGGGTTGCTCTTGTTTACTGCGATACCAAAGCCGTTACCAAAGTACTCTTGGTTTGTTACTTGGTCGCCAACGTACGTTAGGTTGTCTTCTTTCTTAAACCATTCAGCGACTACCGCTGTGTCACCGAATACAGAATCGATACGACCGTTTTTCATATCGATGAATGCATCTTGGTAGCTTGAGTAAGGTACTGCTGTCACACCTGGTAGTTGCTCAAGAAGGTAGCTTTGGTGAGTAGAACCGTTTTGAACACCGATACGCTTGCCTTCTAGTGCTGCTTGGTCTGCTACTTTGCCTTCAATAGAGATGAATGCTGCAGAGTTGTCGTAGTAAGCGTCAGAGAAGTTTACTTGTTGAAGACGTGCTTCAGTGATGTCCATTGCAGAGATAGCCGCATCGTAACGTTTGAATTTAAGAGCTGGAATCAGGCTATCGAATGCTTGGTTGTGGAAAGTACACGTTGCTTTCATCTCTTCACAAAGTGCGTTTGCTAGATCGACGTCGAAGCCTTGGATTTGGTTGTTCTCATCCATGTATTCGAATGGTGCATAAGTCGCTTCCATTGCGAATTTGATTTCTTCTTGAGCTGCTGCATTGAAAGAAGCAAGACCGATAAGTGAAGCTAGTAGAATCTTTTTCATTTTGTTACTCCGAATACATTGTGATAGTGGCCTGTGGCCATTCTTATAATTTGATTGTTTTAATCGATGTTGTGTTTAGGTAAATCTAGTCAGTGACTTAGTGAGTCAAATATTCAGCAAACTCTGGAGTCTGCGGATTAATAAATGCGTCGCTGGTGCCGTGTTCCACGATGTACCCCTTTTCAAGGTAAAGAACGTGGCTCGCAATCTTCTTGGCGAAGTCAACTTCGTGAGTCACTACCACCTGAGTAATTCCAGTGCCGCTTAGCTCTTTAATGATGCTAACTACTTGGTTAGTGATCTCTGGATCAAGAGCCGCTGTTGGTTCGTCAAACAGCAATACATCCGGCTTCATCATAAGAGCACGAGCAATCGCGACACGTTGTTGTTGACCACCAGATAGTTGTAACGGCCAAGCGTCTGCTTTGTCTGCAAGCTGTAAAGTTTTCAAAACTGTTTGCGCTTGATTGATCGCTTCTTGCTTATCTAGGCCTGCAACCTTAGTTGGTGCTTCAATCAAGTTTTCCATTACCGTCATGTGTGGCCACAAGTTGTATTGTTGGAAAACCATGCCGACTTTACGACGAAGTTTCAGCCCCTGCTTCTCTTGGATCTGGCTAGAAAAATCGAATTGTTCATTCGCAATGTCTAGCTCACCGTTATCAGCAATTTCTAGCAGGTTCAAAACACGCAGTAGTGAACTCTTACCGGCGCCGCTTGGGCCAAGCAGTACCAAGGTTTCGCCACTCTCACAGTTAAAACTGATGTCGTGAAGAACTTGGATATCGCCGTATGATTTGTTGATGCTCTTTACTTGAATACTCATGCCAAATTACTGCATTAATTGTCATTTGTTGGTTATTCTATTTAAACTGAACTTTTATGCAAGAAAAATGTATAAAAAATTAATTTGTTGAATTTTTGTAACAAATACTGCGCAAAAAACAGCCTCATTAACTGCTCATACCTCTTTTCATCCAAGCTATTGAAAACTAGAATATGACACCAAAAAGCAAACGTTTTTATAAATCCAAACCCACTTAATAAGCGAAGGTAGTAGACTCTTAATTGAACCTATACACCTGAATAAAAATCAGGGATAACCACCCTATTATTACTCTGACAGCAGCGAATAAGTGTGCTTAATTTTCCTTTTGTTTAGCTTTCCACGTACGCATCGAATGCACACGAGTTATAGAAAATTGAGTTTCCTAGGAAGCGTTACGCTCCAATAAATGCTTTAATGGCATCTATTCTCAATAACTAGCACTTGCCAGCGAACAAGACGTATTACAAGTAACCAGTCATCTATTCTTAAAGCGACAAACACTAAGGCAATCATATGCAAAACGATGTCTCTTCTACGCTTGAGGCAACTCAGCGACAAGCTCAACAGAATCCAGAATCAAAACCAGAGAAGAAAAGCCTCAGCATTTTGCTTGAGCTGATTAAATTTATTCAACCTTACAAAGGCCGCGTGATTGCAGCTCTGATCGCTTTGATCTTCACGGCGAGCTTAACCCTTTCTGTGGGACACGGTATTCGCCTTCTGATTGACCAGGGTTTTAGCCAACAATCGTTATCAGACTTAGGTAGCGCTATCCAATTCATCATGGTCGTGGTGGTATTGATCTCTATTGGTACCTTCTTCCGCTTCTATTTGGTTTCTTCCGTTGGTGAACGTGTAAGCGCGGATATCCGCTTATCCGTCTTCAATCACGTTGTGACACTTCATCCGAGTTATTTTGAAACCAATGGCAGTGGCGACATCATGTCGCGCATCACAACAGACACCACCCTGCTTCAGAGTATCATCGGCTCTTCGTTCTCGATGGCGATGCGCAGCGCGCTAATGTGCCTTGGTGCAATCATCATGTTGTTTGCCACCAACATTAAACTCACGCTTATCGTGCTGGCTTCGGTGCCGTTTATCTTGATTCCAATTTTGGTTTACGGGCGTCGCGTAAGAGCGCTATCACGTAAAAGCCAAGATTCGATGTCAGATGTTGGCTCTTATGCGGGAGAAGCGATTGAGCACATCAAAACCGTGCAGAGCTACAGCCGAGAAGCCCAAGAGAAAGCGTCGTTCGCACTTGAAGTAGAAAAGGCTTATGAAATTGGTCGTCAACGCGTAAAACAGCGCGCGATTCTTATCTCTGGCGTGATTGTTATCGTGTTCAGTGCGATTGCAGGCATGCTTTGGGTGGGTGGTACTGATGTTATCAACGGCACCATGTCCGCCGGCGATCTGGCTGCATTTGTCTTTTACGCGATTATGGTCGCTTCATCCCTAGGGACAATTTCTGAAGTGATGGGCGAACTGCAACGTGCGGCAGGTGCCACCGAGCGTTTAATTGAGATTCTGCAAGTGGAAAGCCACATCGTTGCCCCAGTCAAGAATCCAACATCGCTCGATAACTTAACGCCAGAAGTCGCTTTTGATAATGTGACCTTCTGTTACCCGTCTAGACCTGATCAACCAGCAACAAGCAACCTGTCGTTAACCGCGCACGAAGGTAAAGTATTGGCGTTAGTTGGCCCATCCGGTGCAGGTAAAACCACCCTATTTGAATTGCTGCAACGTTTCTACGACCCTCAAATGGGTAAAGTGACGCTAGGTGGCGTGAAACTCAATCAGTTTGACCCGAACGAACTAAGAAAGCAGATGGCGCTTGTTCCTCAACAACCCGCTCTGTTCAGTAACGATGTGTTCCATAACATTCGCTACGGCAACCCAGAAGCGACTGATGAGCAAGTGATTGAAGCGGCGAAAAAAGCGCACGCTCACGAGTTTATTCAGAACCTACCAGATGGATACCAGAGTTTCCTAGGAGAGCGCGGCGTAAGGCTGTCTGGTGGTCAACGTCAGCGTATTGCCATCGCGCGTGCCATCTTGAAAGATCCCAACATCTTACTACTGGATGAAGCAACAAGCGCTCTAGACAGCGAAAGTGAGCATCATGTTCAGCAAGCATTGGAAGAATTAATGCGCGGCAGAACGACGATCATCATCGCCCACCGTTTATCAACAATCAAACACGCAGACCAAATTGCGGTGCTCGATCAAGGACAGCTTGTAGACATCGGCAACCACCAGTCGCTCATCAATAGCTGTGAACTATACCAACGCTTGGTTGAACTCCAATTCAAACACCTGAGTGACGAACCAGTTAGTAGCTAACAGCCAAGCCTCTGACAACGTGTGATTTCTGGCTTCAAAAACTTAAATCACACGTGTTGCAGTTTTGTTAAATTAGCGGTAGGGTTTTTATTCCAATGAAGGATAAATAACAATAAGAGAGTTCGCATGGAAGCATTATTATCTGACTACCCGGTAGTAACAGAAATCCCAGTCGCTTGGGGAGAAATGGACGCACTCAATCACGTCAACAACGCTGTGTATTTTCGTTACTTCGAAACCGCTCGCTTAGATTTCTTTAAGCACGTAGAACTGATGGAAGAGATGGCAATCACTAAGGTTGGTCCTGTTCTTGGCGACACTTATTGTAAATATTTCCGACCTGTCACCTACCCTGATACTTTGATGGTGGGTTCACGAGTCACCGACATTCAAGACGACCGCTTTACTATGGAATACGCGATCGTCAGTAAAGCGCAGCAAAAGCTTACGACTGTCGGTACCGCGACTATCGTGATGTTTGACTTTGCATCGAACCAAAAAGCGCTGCTGTCACTGCGTCTAACCAGTGAAATTGAGCGAATGAACACGCTAAAAAGCCCATGCTTCAAACAAGAAGCAGTAGCGGAATAAACGACTCGTTAATTCAGACCGAATTAGAAACCTCAGATATAGAAAAAGCCACTCGTTTGAGTGGCTTTTTGTTTGGTTTTTTGAGCCTATTAGCTTTGGGATATAGGTATTGAGAGCTATAAACCTTCCCCCCCTATAGCCGCGAACCCTAAAGAACTTTACCGCTATAGACTTTTAACCCTATAAACCTTGGACCCTATAAACCTTGAACGTACTGAGCGTTAGTACGAATCTCGACAAGTTGCTCTAGGTGTTGTTGTGAGCCTTCAACGCCGTTGATTAAACCTTCGAAGTGCTTGATCAGCTCTACCTTGTCTTGAACTTCTTTAGAACCCGCGCCAATGTTGGTTAGGTCGATAAAGAATTCGTCAAACAGGCCAGAGAAATCCGTTACAGCGTCATGGTTTAGGAACTGCTCATGGTTGTAAATGCTTGGGTAGCCACCCTTCTGTTTATCAACCGCGAACGAGATACCTTTTACGTTAGTAATCGTGGTCGCTTTCTCACACTTCAACATACAACCTGCTTCGATGCTTGGTTTGTTACAGCCTACTGTTCTTTGGAAGAAACATTGGCGGCTAGTCATCATCAAGATTGGGTGGTAAATGCTGTAGAACAGTTTGAAGTTCTCTGGGCGGCGAATATGACGAATCTGACCTTTGTTGATCTCGTTCGAAATGAACGCGCCCGCACAGTTTAGCTCCTCTTTAAGCGTCACTAGTGCGTGAGAGTTTGTCGTGTTCATGAATGGACCTGCAACCCACTCGATACCCATTTCGTAAGCCTTGTATGCCATACCCGTGTTATTAGTCACGATGCGAGCAGGCTTAACGACTTCAAGAATACGAACAGCTTCGTCGTAGTCCTTACCAATCAATACTGCTGGGAACCACGGAATCAAACGTGGGTTTGCCGCTAAGATATCGATGTATTTGTTACAACGCTTCTTAAAGCTTTCTGGGAGCTTGAAGTAAACGTCCGCGTCCGTCACATCACATAGGTGCAAGTCTGCAACGTCAGCGATAAGCATCGACATAGTCGGCTTCTCGTTCACTTTAGGGTGCTGTGGTAGTGCTGGCACTTCAACGTGCTTAATCACTTCAACAGAACCGTTTAGAATGAAGTCAATTTCGTCTTTAAGGTCAGACACTTCTTTCAACGGAATCACTAGCCCAGGGTCCACTTCGCTGAAATCTTGGCTTTCTAGTGTGTGAACCGCACTCTTCACGTTTTTGAATCGCTTCTCAAGTAGCTCTTGAGTGATCGCTTTTTCTTCTGTTGCAGTAAGCAGCGATTTAGATTGCAGGGTGAAATTCTCTTTTTCTGTCTTCACTGCCACCGTAAATGGCTGACCTGCTTTTGCGCTGAAAGACATAGCAACCGGCGTTTTGCGGATATCAAGGAACTTAATCTTGTCACGCATTTCGTCGCCAAGTACATCTTTCGCTTCATGCAGCTGTACTGTCGCTTCTTGAATCTGAACCACTGAGATTTCGTTGTTCTTCTCTTTCGCCTGTTCAACCGCATAGTTAATGCTGTTATCACGAGGGTTATCGATGAACATGTCTTTCGTTAGGTTGCCCTTAAGGAAAGAGTTCGTGAATTCACGGTTGAACACTTTGTGTAGGTTAGAATCGTCTTCAAGCAACAAACCCTCTTGTACAAAGCTATCGATCTGCTTGCGCCACGTATCTACCACTGTGTAAACGTAGTGTGCGCCTTTAATACGACCCTCGACTTTAAGCGAGTCTACCTTTGCGTCTACCAGTTCTGGCAAATCGTAATAGGCAGAGTTGTCTTTTAGGTTCAGTGGGAAGCGGTTACCCGCATTGGTGATTTCATATTCATCACGACATGCTTGGCTACAACGACCGCGGTTACCTGAGTTACCCACACTTACTGAGCTTGAGTAACATTGACCCGAAAACGCGATACACAACGCGCCATGTACGAACACTTCTGTTAGTACATCATGGCCGTGTGCGACTTCGGTCAGCATTTTAATTTCAGGCAGGTTCAACTCACGCGACAAGTTAACGCGCGATGCGCCAATCTTAGACAGGAACTTAATCTGACCTTCGTTGTGTGTGGTTAGCTGAGTTGAAGCGTGAACATCTAATGATGGGAAGTGCTTCTTCACTAAGTTAAACAAGCCCAAATCTTGGACAATGATGCCGTCTACCTTTGTGTTCACCAGCTGGTTTAATAGCTTAGTGATGCTCTTCGTTTCGTGCTCCAGCAGCACAACGTTAAGCGTTAGAAAGATCTCACAACCGTATTCATGAGCAAGGCGGATTACCCCGTTCAACTCATCTAACGACAGGTTAGAAGCTCTGTTACGAGCGTTGAAGGTATCTAAACCGCAATAAACTGCATTTGCTCCGGCTACGATGGCTGCTTTGATCGCTTCTACATCGCCACCAGGGGCTAATAACTCAATTTTTCTGCTCATTTTTGAAGTCGCTCACTTACTTATAATTTTTAAGCCGCGTATTCTACCCACATCACGATCTGTTTACCACTGTACAACACTTTTCAAACTCAATGACCTCAACAATGCCTAATCCTTCAGCTCTACCCGTCCTGTACTCTCTTCGTCGCTGTCCTTACGCAATGCGTGGAAGAATGGGCATCGCCTTATCGAAACAACAAGTACTACTAAGAGAAATCGTCACCAAAGACAAGCCTAGTGAACTATTGGCCAGTTCGCCAAAAGGTACAGTTCCAGTTTTAGTGTTATCCGATGGAAAGGTTATTGAGCAGAGCTTAGATGTGATGATGTGGGCGCTTCAACAAAACGATCCTCAAGATCTGCTTCGTTCGAGTAACCCTTCACTCAATGAGCAAATCCACCAGCTCATTCAACAAAATGACAATGAGTTTATTGGTCACTTAGAGAAGTATCGCGCTTCTGTTCGCTATCGTAATGACGACATCGAGCAACGTAGGAACTTGTGCGAAGCCTTTATCAGCGAACTTGAGGCTAAGCTCGCCCACCATGACTATTTGTTTGGAGATTTCCCTAGCCTAGCCGACTTTGCCGTAATGCCATTCGTGAGCCAGTTTGTAAGAGTAGAAAAGAAATGGTTTGTGCAGTCTGAATACCAGAACGTCGGGCGTTGGTTGCGATCGCACCTCGAAAGTAAACTTTATACCCAAGTAATGAAACAGTACCCATTATGGAATGACACCAAGCAAGATTGTCTTTTTGGATAATTCCAAATAGCAAAAGAGCCGCTCAAACCGAGCGGCTCTTTTATTTCATTAACTTTTACAGGATATATCAGTGCTCAAAGATTATTGAATCGCAATTGATATCTCGACTTCAGTTTCGCCTTTGTACAGCTCAAAGTCGGTTGTGTACGTTCGTGTATGTGGGCAATCTGGCGCGTTAAAATACGCCCATACTTCTCCCCACAAATCGATCACCGCTTGTGGGAATTCGCCTTGTGCCGAAAACGTCAGGTATTTTCCAGGTTCAATTTTTGTTTCGACCAATTGGTCAATGTCGTTATCAGTAAGCGCATTGGTACAAGCAATCACATCAAAGTCACCCGTAAAATCTGACTCGTAGTTGGTGTAAACGCCGTATACCTTTGAGTCTGGGGTCAGCTTAGGGAAAGCTTGTTCGAAAAAGCCTTGCCACAATTGCCCTATTTTTGCCTTTGCTGGATCAACCTCGTCGGTATTGTTGGTTCTTACCGAAAAACCATATGCCTTTACCGCTTCTAATATTTGTTCTTTCACTCTTCTATTTCCTAAGCCATTTTAATACATCAACGATTAAGCCAAATCGATTCTAATCTTGGATTTCTTTGTGTCCGCACTTTTCACAAACAACATGGCGAGAAAACTCATCCATAGAGGCGATAAAAGGACCAAGAAACCATCCTTTAATTACGCCTGCGATAAATTCATGCCGCTTTTGGTTTGGCTTGCCTGCAAATGCACTTTCCTTTCTAACCAAAACAACAACGTGTTGCGTACGATCACGACAAGATGTGCAGTAGCTTTGCTCTATTGAATTACTCATATGTCACCCTATGACGTTTTGAAAGATTTTTGCTTAAAATGAGGGTTGTCGACACACACTTCTAATTCAGTAATTCCCGTCAATACAACAAGTTGTTCTTGACCAGAGACACTTAGCTTAATGCATTCTTCTTTGTCTTGGTTACGCTGGGTATCTAATGCAACACCCTCGACCTGTTCGCCAGAACGTAAAGTGAGCTTAATTGGGTATCTGTGCATACACACAATTTCAATATAATCGTAATCACTGCAACTAATCATAATGCCTCCCATTAATCCACCACACTAATGCGACATACCATTCTATGCAAACTGTTTATAATCAATCATTTACTCATATCACATTGAAACAGCCATACACCAGATGATCATGGTTTTAATCATAGTCCCACTTTTGTTATTCACGTTTCTTCTACTCACCTTTGCTTATGCTTTCATTGTTCAGTAGTAACCGAGAACCAGACAATGAAAACCACCAAACACATAGCCCTTTTCATTTTTTGTTTAATGGCGTCAATCATGTCATTCACCGCGAGTGCCGCGACAGCGAATGATGCGAGCCACTTCGCCAACGGCAAGACCAAATATCGACAGCTTTGCCAAGCGTGTCATGGTGATAAAGGTTTAGGTGATGGACCAACAACAGCATCTCTGCCAAGCAAACCCGCCAATATTCCCAATAAGCTTGGCGAATTCTTTACGACAAAGAACTCCTTGGTTGATGAGATTTTAGAAGGCAATATCGAGGAAGGTATGCCCGCATGGCAAGGCGTTATCACAAAGCAAGATGCGATTGATGTTCTTGACTACATAGCGACAATCCAACGATAACTGTTATTCGGTTCACGTTTAAACACAGTTCTTACTTAATAACGTTCGTTTTATTGCGCTATCTATTCGATTGATTAAACTGAAATTATTGGACAGTGAATAATACGGAACGTTATGAACTCAACCCCCCTAGCCACAAGTGCTCTCGTGCTGGTCTCTACAACAGCAGGTGCGGTGAGTTTTATCGACCAAATCGATGGTCACTTGGACATGGGTGAATACCTAGCTGAAAATGCCCATGGCTTTTTACCCGTCCCGATTCTCATCACAGAGCCAGCGGTTGGCTACGGTGGTGGTTTCACCGGTATCTTCCTTCATGAATCAGAAGAGCAGAAAAACACACGCAAAGCACTGGCGGAGAAGTCCCTTGACGGCGGCGCACAACTCTTAACACCTGCAATCACCGCGTTCGGTGGCTTTGCGACAGAAAATGGCACTTGGATGGCATTTATTGGTCACAAGCGCAGCTGGAAAGAGGATTCGATACGCTACCTTGGTGGTTTAGGTTATGGCGATATCAACATGACTTTCTACCGACAAAGTTCTCCCAATGCCCTTTCTCCACTCGATCCAAATGAAGGTATCGAGCTTGGTTTAAAAGGCATGGGAGGGATACAAAAGCTTCAATTTAGAATCCAAGACTCGCCATGGTTAGTTGGCCTATCTCAACAGTTTTTTGCACCTAAATTGTCACTCAATAACCACCCTAAAGCACAAGAGATCCTAAACAATATTGGGAATACCTCACCTACCTCATCAGGCTTAGGTTTAATCGCGGAGTACGACAGTAAAAACAGCTTTCTAAATCCAACTCAAGGCTATAACTATGTCGCTGAGTATCTATGGTTTGGCGATGGACTTGGCAGTGATTACAACTACCAAACGTTCAATCTTGAAGGGCTGAACTATTGGGAACTCAACAAGGAATGGAATCTCGCGTTGCGCGGACAATACAAATCCTTGTCGACTGATGAACGCTTTCTCTCACCTCAATACTATCCAGACATTCAGTTAAGGGGTATTGCGAGAAACCGCTATCAAGGAGAGCATACCTTTGCGGCAGAGGTGCAAGTAAGCAAACAATGGACGCCACGTTGGTCTACCGGTGAGTTTACTGGGATTGGTTATGCTGGCGACAGTGACAGCGATATGTTCGAACAAAGCTCACACGCAGCGTATGGCGTTGGTTTCCGATACCTTATCGCAAGGCGTTATGGCCTGATTTCAGGGATTGATATTGCGTTCAGCGAAGAAGATACCGCACTCTACTTTCAAGTCGGAGCCGGTATCTAGCTAAATCACGGTTCAATGTACCAAGCAGAAGATATTAAGCGAAGGTCTTCCAATACTGGTACAAGCCATCGATATCAGAAGAGCACATCAAGGACATCGCACCTTTGATCTGATCTTCATTCCATTCCCACCACTCCATTTCTAGCAACTGCGCAATTTCAGTTTCACTAAAACGATAGCGGATATGACGAGCTGGGTTAGAACCAACAATTGAGTACGGCTCAACATCTTTGGTTACAACTGCGCGGCTGGCGATAATGGCCCCATCGCCAACCTTTACGCCACTCATGATCATCGCTTCTGTGCCAATCCAAACATCATTGCCAATCACAGTGTCTCCAGAACGTTTAAAGCCGTCGATTGCCCCTTCAAACTTTTCATCATCTTGATAAAAAAATGGGAATGTACTGACCCACTTTTTTTGGTGACCTTGATTGCCTGCCATCATAAACACGGCACCAGAACCAATCGAGCAGTAGCTACCGATGATCAACTTGTCGATATCAGTTCGGTCAGGAAGCAGGTAGCGCGCACAATCATCAAAACTATGCTTGTGATAGTAGCCGGAATAGTAACTTTGCTCACCCACGATGATATTTGGGTTGGTTACTTGTTCTTTAAGTGATTTACCCACGAATGGGCTTTCAAAATAGTTATTCATATTTGTACTCTTAGTTTCGTTCTTTTAGTTGGGTACTCTTTATTGCGCTATGATTCTAACTAATTTCTATTTTTGCGTAAAAGCCTTACTTATCCTAACGCCCACCGGCAATATCAATAAATGACCCTGTCACATAAGAAGCTTCATCTGACAATAACCAAGCGATAGAGTTCGCGACCTCTTCTGGCGTGCCACCTCTTTGCAACGGAAGTTGTGAAGCCAACCTATCCACTCTTCCTGGCTCACCACCATCGGCGTGCATTTCAGTATAGATACAACCCGGCCTTACGCCATTGACACGGATGTTTCTTGACGCCAGTTCAAGGGACAAACCTTTAGTAAGGGAGTCCATTGCACCTTTCGAAGCTGCATAATCTACGTATTCGAATGGCGCTCCGGTACGTGAAGCCGCAGACGATACATTCACAATCGAGCCAGCACCATCCACTTGCTTGATAAAGGCTTTACTGCAGAGGAAGCAGCTCGACACATTTGACTTCATTACCTTTTCAAAGCGATCAAGCTCAATATCTTCTAATGCAGATTGAGTGAATAAGATGCCCGCATTGTTTACCAAATGAGTCACAGGCCCGAGTTTATTGCGTGCAATTTCAAACAAGGATTTAACGTCTGATTCAACCGAGACATCAGCACGCACACTGATAGCAGTGCCGCCTTGTTCTCTAATTTCGCTAACTAGCGCTTCAGCTCTTGATTCATTTTGGATGAAATTGACACAAACCGCATAGCCTTGTTTTGCTAATAGCTTAGATGTTGCAGCACCAATACCTCGGCTTCCTCCAGTAACGATTACGACCTTGTTCATGAACTCTCCTAACTTGCTGACTTTCAATTTATCTGATTGTTGTTATTCACGTACGCTACTGTGCGCTCGTGTTGTGGCATTTGAGGTTATTGATTGAGTGATTCAGGACTGACTAACTGAACCCATTGCGAACGCCACTCTTGTGGGGCAAAGCCATCCGGCCAAAACTCAGTTTGCTTTTTGATCAAGCCATCAACCACGGTATGGAAGGTAATCACACGGTCATTAAGAACACTGTCAGTCACTGACACATCGGTAACAACAGTATCACCCTCACATACAATTGAGTTGAGCGTGAATTTCCACACATCATTTGCTGGGTATTCAGAGTTGATCGCTGTGAAGTTATCTCGCCCAACGGTTAACTCAGATGACTGTGGCCAATAACCTTGGAAATCCTCCGCCAACCATTCGCTCGCTTTTGCAAAATCATTGGTACGCATGGCTTCCCAAAAACCTAATACCACTTCTTTTGGTGTCATTACCTAGTCCTTTATGTTCGCTATTATTCTGATCTAACACACATTAACGGTAGATCTAGGCTTCAGCAAATACCAAGCTTAAAATAATACTAAAACCTTGTCAGGCCGCATGCTTTTGGTCATGGCCTCGATTCTACGAATCGTCTATCTTTCATCGCGAGCCGTGCAGACTAAGTTACTGTCAATACTCCACACCGATCGAAACTACCGTGTAAAAAAGATTGCTGTCTATGTTTGGATCTCAGCTTTATCAATTGGAATATATGCGTATAATCCCCCGCTCCATGCGCCATCAACATGAGCGCAATAACACTATTTCTTAATGAGTACCCCATGTCGAAACTATTTTTCAAAGGCCGTATCGAAACAAGACAAAACCACGTTCTTGCAGGCTACAACGTAAACCGCGATGTAAAAGCGGGTACTGAAGAATCTCCAATCTCTGCAATGGTTCAAACTGAAGCTCGTAAAGCAGAAGTTGAAGCACTGGCTGCTGAGCACGCTATCTTCGTTAACGTAACAGTAGACGCAGAGAAAGAAGAGAACACGATTGAGCTTGATACTGTGCTAAACAAGCCAAAAACAATGACGTTTGAAAAAACGCCTAACCGTAACGATCCATGTTCTTGTGGTAGCGGTAAGAAATATAAGAAGTGCTGCGCTTAAGACTTCTAAATTGAATTGCCAATAGCAAAACGAAATACAACGGGAAGATCGCTGAGATCTTCCCGTTTTTATTTATCCAAACCCTTCATCAATCTAGATGGTCCGGCGTCTCTAAGTAGGTACCGCATCGAGTGCATTTGTAATCTCCCGTTGCTCCATTGGAAATAAACCCAGACAAGATTTGCATCAGCAAGCCTGGTTTCTTCTCATCTTGTGGTGCTTTTTGTGCTTGGCTACTGAACAAAGTGTATTTGTGCAATGTTAGCGCTTTGCAGTTACAACAAAATGCTCGTGTTTGTTCACTTCCATACATCCTATCTATAATCCTATTGGTAACAGAGACTTAAGATATATGAATATGACATAGCTTCAATTAATCTCAAGGCATTTTATAGAATCAAAGATGCATATAACAAATATGGCAACCGTGAAAAAGTCAGTCAATCAGTTACTTGTTTATGCACAAAGCTGTTTAACTCGCTCACACTTCTTATGATGTGAAGCTCTTACTCTTTCGCACGTAGTTCTAAGCGCGACCTAATCAAGATTTCGTTTTAGCAACCGTCGCCTCAGACAAGTTACTAAGCACACCTGAAATCTTCTTAATCACCTCGTCACAGCCATTTATCGCGTGACGCTCTACCAAGTAATTAGGATCGTTGTAAGACAACCATACTTTCTTATTAGAATCCTCCGTGACTAACACCTTCTGCGGTAAATCTATCGCGACTTCTTGAGCGCATTGCATTAATGGTGTCCCTACTTTCGGGTTACCAAAGATGATGACTTCCGTTGGTCTCAATTCAAGATCGACCTTACTCGCGTTTTTCTGATGGTCGATTCTTGCAAACAAGGTTAAACCTTTGCTTTTGGCCATTTCTTCAAAACGGTCTGCCGTCTCTTTCACTGAGTAATTACTTTGGTACTTTATCAAACCATCAGAAGCGGCAACTGAAAAGGATGCAGAAAGTAGAATGGCGCATAGTGGTAGTAATTTTTTCATCGTCACCTCTGAGATTTAACCTAATCAAACTTACATTCATAGCGCCATCTAACGTCGTGGCGTAACCTAACTCAGTATAGACAGGTTTATAAACTCAGTTTGACGAGAGGATCACCTTTCCAATGCATCCTATTATCAGTGTTAATACATGTACCCTAACCAATCGACGTTCCCAGATGGCCAACTGACACCGCTGATCGATTTGACATACAGGTCGTCAACTTCCTCGACCGCGATGCCATAACTTAGATGCTCATTGAGCCTTAGCCAAGAATGGTCGGCAACGACTCGGTTGTAACCGTGCGATGAATAAAAGCTGTGTAACTCGGAGATTAAGATAATGAAATCAACATCCCTCTCCTTTGCATAAGCATCAAGTTCAGAAAGCATTGTTGAACCAAGACCTTTACCTCGAACGTCCTCGGCGATACAAAAATCAATAACACCTAGAACTTTAAAAGCATGACCGCCAACGTTGATCATTCGATAATCAAGGCCAAGATAACCAACCAACTGTCCTTCATGGTGTTTCAGAGCGCGCATATGAGGGAGTTGTTTGTAGTATGAGCGTTGAACCTGATGCTCTGGGAATGCACTGTTCCTGAGTGTGGTAATCGCTTGATGCTGCTCTTTACTTACTTCAATTTCAGATATGATTTCCATGCACTTCCTTGCTCCAAATGGATTCCCGAGACACGATGAGACTAGAAGTTAGTAACCCAAGGTCCCTGCAGCTCAAAGGTCTGATTATCAAAGTCTATACTCCCTTGAACGCCAAGTGGCGTGACTAACATTGGATGAGTGTGGCAGCTATCAAATCCATACAATATCGGCACGCTTTTCCCTTTTAACACTTCAAGAAGCACATCGAGTGGTGTTCGTCCGGTCCCTTTATTGTCGAATAACTCATGCTTACCTAAGATGATAGCGCCCACCTTATCAAACACCCCGCAAGCCAACAGGTGCGCAAAAGAGCGCTCTACGGTCTCAATACCCTTCAACGAGTCCTCGATAAGGAAAATATCGCCGTCGAGAATTTCGGGCATATAGTGGCTACCCCATATCCCAGCCATCGTACTCAAGTTACCACCAATCACTCTGCCATTGGCTTTTCCTGCGCCGATGAACTTCCATTCATTGTTGTAGACTGGCTTCGCGGAGTTTTGAGTTTCCCAGTCGTGTTTAATATCCGTCCATACCTTGGGCATGGTGTATTGATGTTGACTTGTACTCTCGCACAACAACTCACTGAATGATTGAAACGTTTGATCAACCAGCGGCGGAAACTCACCAAATGAGGCAACAAGTGCCGGGCCATAAAATGTGATTAAGCCAGTTTGGGCATGAATCGCCAATAGCAATGCGGTTACGTCGGAGTAACCGATGATGATCTTTGGATCCTTTTTGAGTGCCTCATAATCAATATACGGTAATAACGAGTTGCTATTGTTGCCGCCAATTGTAGACATAATGCAGCGAACTTCAGGATCTCGAATCAGTTGGTTTAGCTCTTCGGCTCTTGCTTGAATAGAGCCAGAACGGTAGCCGTCAGACTTCCCCGTCAATGAGCCTTCGACTAAGGTGAAACCTTTCGATTCCAAGTAATTTTTAGCGCGAGCAAACCGATTGGGAGCGAACACTGTCGCAGGGGAAGACGGTGAGAAAAAACCAATTTTGTCACCGGTGTTTAAAGCCTTTGGGTAAATCACTTCCTTTGTCCTCCATAACAAAAAGGAAACGGCATAATGAGCCTTATTAGCTGAAGTTTTAGATGCTAAAAGTTAGGTATCAACTGAAACAAAATTTCATAATATCAATGCCATGACTTGGTGCCGCACTTCTCACACTGATATTGATATTCTTGGTCTATGAAAAATCCAGGCGTGTCTTTGTCGTCTTTAAAGAGCAGGTTTACGATATACTCCACCATCATCCCTATTTTCCACTGCCTTGCTTCTGATTCCGCCTGCTCCTTTTGCTCCTCAACAGAGCTGCTCATAGCAAGGTGTGGAGTCATTGAGTTACAGTTTTCACAGTAGTATGGGTGTTTAATGTACTTACTATCAATCATTTATATAAACCAATACGCATTTATAAAGTTGATTGCATAGTAACAATCTAACGTTGGATTATCTAACTTATTATATTGATCGACGTCTCATGGCATGTAGTTACGCAGCAAGAGGCGACAAGAGTGCCATGGCTAACGTGTCAACTTGCTAATGAAGGTTAACTATAAATCGAGCTTCTTAACTGTGACGGAGTATGTCCACATATCAGTCTCGCCATCACCAAAGCTCATACTCGCTTCACCACCCTCATGCTTGAGCACGAAGTCTGGCATCTCACTGTAGCTTGATCCACTTTCATAAGTGCATGACATCGTGGCCGATAGAAGAATCGTGTTGTCGTCATCTTCAGAGAGCGTTCCAGTATACGAACACTCATCAACGCTCGTGGTAAGCGTCTGGCCAAGGTAATCAAACTTAACAGATGGAAAGTCGTGCTTTAGGGATTGCTCTTCCACTGCAACGGTCATTTCATAACTAGTGCTTGGTAATTCACTGTCAGCGAATACACTGCTTGATAGACCAAGCAGCGATAACGCCAAGATTCTTTTTTTCATTAATTGATGTGTTCCTTTTAAACTTGAGGCTCTTTGCATAACGTCATAGTAGAGCCACAATTCTTTATTACATACGCTTGGGTGGAAACTTCTTTGTCATGCCTTGGCTAGCTGGAGATACAAGCTTATAACCGAGTTTCTCATAAAACACCGGTTCATCAGCAATCATGGAAACATACGATCCTTCCAGTGCAACAGACGATAGGTAATTGTCGATGTATTCCATCACTTTTCTACCTAAACCCTGCCCTTGATAGGTTGGATCGACTGCGACATCAACCACTTCAAAATTACACGCGCCATCGCCAACAACACGCCCCATCGCAATGAGTTGGTCACCATCTCGAATAGAAATGCCGTATAAACTATTTGGTAAAGCGATTGTGGCTGCCTTCAGTGACTTCGGTGATAATTTTGCTTTCACTCGCATCTCACAAAACTCGGCTGGATTAGGGACTTTCTCTTCGTAATTGAACGCCATTCTTACTACTCCTTTTAATGAGCTGTGAGAATACACACGACAACTGTGTAAATAAACAGTGCCTAGATATTTTGATGAGAATGTCACAATCTAAAGGGCATATCAGCGCCTAAAAGGTGTGGATGATGTCATTCCTTTTCCATCACCCTTGGCAATCTGGATTTAAATTTACTTCAATAACCCTTGTTCGGCGGCCGCTTCAAGTTGAACTTCGAGTTCACTCCACAGTGCCTTGCTGCCTTTAGAAATGCGTTCACCGTTAAATGTCAGTACCTTATCTTTAGATATATTGTGCTTCTTCCAGCTATGACCGCCGCCATGGATGTTATGAAGTAAAGGGGGCACTCTATCAATCGCTTTACCGAATCTCGCTTCCGGTGACTCACCCGCTTCAAATTCTAGCCATAGCTCCAAATATTCGGATCTTAGATGGCTCGGCAATGACTCAAGCAAATGCTCAACACAATTTCTCTCTTTAAGTTTGTTTTCTTCCGTTTCACTGGCATAGATGATCGTGTCACCCGCATCGATTTCACCGAGATCGTGTATAAGCAGCATCTTCATCACTCGGGTTATATCGATCTCTTCATTCGCGTAGTCTTTCAACATCAGAGCACTCAAACAGACATGCCAGCTATGCTCAGCGGAGTTTTCATAGCGATCCAGACCAACTGGCTTCGTTTGTCTATGAACATCCTTCAACTTTTCCACTTCAGCCATGAATTGCAAAATGCCTTTGATTTCTTCCACGATACGCTTCCTTAACTTGAATTGATGTTTTAGATATACGACTGATGCACAGGGTTACAGTGAACGTCTTTCCCCCCACCGAACCGACATCTTGTAGTAAGAGACTCCTGATTTTTGGAATTCAACGCCTTCAACCTGCATCTCAAACCTTTGATAGAAACCCAAAGCGGTTGTGCGAGCATCACACCAAAAATAACTCACTTTATCCGCTTGTAGATCTTTGATGATGTGCGCGATCACCTTAGAGCCAACACCCTGCCCTTGGTATTCTGGCAATGTAGCGAACTTACGTAGCCTGGCTTGCTTCCCTTGAACGTAAACAGACGCAACACAAACTAATTGGTTATCAATATAAGCACCATAATGCGAGGCATGCTCTTCGCCTTCTACCGCACAAAACGACATTGGTTTGTTTGGCCAGAGTACTTGGTGACGAATGGGCAGCACGTTATCCGCTGAAATTTTGGTTATGTCCATGTTGCTCCGGTGCTATTTGGTGTTGGCTTGTAAGATTCAGGTTTATCGATTTGCCATTGGGTGGTCTGGGTTTAATTGCAGAAGATCCCATAGGTTTCCATAAAGGTCTTCGAATACCGCCACTGTTCCGTAGGCTTGCTCTTTCGGCTCTCGAACGAATTTGATTCCCAGAGACACCATGCGTTCATAGTCACGCCAAAAATCATCGGTATTTAAGAAGAGGAACACACGGCCACCAGCTTGGTTGCCGATAAAATCCAATTGCTCGGGCTTGGAGGCTCTCGCTAATAATAAGCTCACACCGTGTGAATTAGGTGGAGCAATAACAACCCAACGCTTATCTTCTTCTGGTAAGTAGGTATCTTCGATAAGTTCAAACTTGAGTTTGTTTACGTAGAAATCTAGGGCTTCATCGTAGTCTTTTACGACAAGTGCAATATGGACAATATTTTGTTTCATAACATACCTTGTTGAGGGTGTCGGATGTAATTGACATGTTCCCTCCTTAGAACAAATGCCACTTTAAATTTTAAACTTCTTAGTCAAACGACCAGCTACAGCTGCCAAAAACCGAGTTCAACACCACTTTGAATGACAATGGCACACATTCCGTGACGTGGTAACTCCATTGGTGGAACTGCTACTTCAGCACCCAACTTTTCAGCTGCGTTTACTGCCGCTTCAATGTCTTTCACTAGCGTGTAATGGCGAACGACTGGCTCCTCAGTTTCACGAAGTGGTCCCCTTACGCCAATCACTCCACCATTAGAGAGCTAGCACCACCTAAGTTCAAATCCACATCACTAAACTTCACATCGTAGATCTGCGCGTAAGTCGCACAAACCGTATCTACTTCAGAGGTAACAATTTCAAGATATTGAACTTTCATGGCCATTCCTTTGATTCCCAGTTGCCTTTTGATAAACAGATTTTAGTTAAGCGTTAATAGCTCCACGCATAATGAACTGTGGCCCAGCGGCGCCACCAAGGTACTGTTCATTGGTATCTTCAAAACCACCTTTAACATAGCACCTATAGGCTGAGGGGTTTTTACAATTAACCGTTAAGTAAATCCATTCATACCCTTCGTAATTGGCTGCTAGATAAGGAAATAGCGCTTGCACCGCGCCAGTACCTAGCCCCTTTCCTTGTTGGTTTTTATCAAGTGCAAACGCCCTTAAGCCAACACTACCTTCAGGGCAAAATTTGTAGCCCGCTGGGTAAGCAACATCAAGCTTAAAGAAGCCCACCACCTCACTGCCATATTTAATAATGTGTAGATGCGTGGTCTCGCTGCCATCTGACAGAAAGTCCGCTGCTGTTCCTGCGAATTTAACCTGTTCATCCGCAAGCTGAATTTCGTTAACTTGCTCAATATGAGCATCATTAAGTCTTTCTATAGTAATCATTATTATTCCTTTATTCGCTATCTAGTCGTGTCTCATTACAAGCGATATTTTTACGAATGCCGCGTAAACCAATCAGGTTTCCAAAAGGGTCCTCGACTTGGCACATCGTCAACCCGCCTTCAATCTCCATTGGACCTCGGTATAACTGAGCCCCAATTAACTGAAAATGCAAAAGTGACTTGTCAAAGTCCTCTGTAGACCAATAAAGGACTGTCCCCTTTTTGCCAGAGCCAACTTTCCCATCCGCTTGCACAATCTCAATAGAAAAACCATTGATATCTAGAGTCGTAAAGTCAGAAGACGGATGATAGGTGGCGACAGACTCAGGAAAGGCCGCTTGATACCAACTTAGTCCCTGCTCTATGTTTGGGACATGAATCAGAATTGCTATTGGTTTGCTCAAGTTAGTCTCCTGATTGACTTGGATGTTTTACCCTTTCGTCTGTAATGTCATTGTTAGTTCAGACACCGACTGACCATCAATTCGATAGTAGTCTTCCATTTCGCCGACAACCGTAAACCCCGTTCTCAAATAAAGATTTTTAGCCGGAAGGTTGTTTGACAATACATTAAGGTCGAGCCAATCAATCGCTTCGCTCTCTCGGCAGTATTGAGTCGCCACATTCATTAGCTTGGAGCCTAAGCCTTGCTTTCTCACGCTGCTGTCGACACCCATACCAAGCAACACACGGTGAGAACAGTAATTACCATTATGATGGCGCAAGTCGATATGGCCACGAATAGCACCATTCGAATCTTTAGCTAACCAAATTTTTCGCCAGCCATTCTCTCCAAACTCAAACTTAAACCCATCAGAAAAGCGAGCCTTATGTGCTTCAGACATTTTACAATCTGACTTTGAGACTGGCTGGAATAGCGGTGTCTCTTCTAATGCGATTTCTGACAACTGTGTATCCAGATATACGAACAAACTCCCTAAATCAGAGTGTTGTGCTTCTACTATTTTCATTACTACTCCTATTCCAACTTCGCCTCAAATGGCAGAAATGTTTTATCGGGTTACTCATTGTGCATCGTTAATGCCAAGCCTTAAGAATCAACACCAATCCAAAGCAATGCCCCACGTGTCAGTTAAAACTCGTCACAAGTATCTCTTGAGCTCCTATCTGGAAAATCGAAATTAAGATTATTATCGTCTTCCAAGATAAACAGGACACGCCCATTCTCAACGCCTGTTTCATTTCTATCAGAACATCCGAGAAAGAGCTCCCAGTCGAACGCATATTCAAGACGATACTGGTTATAATTCACATGTTGCACGCTTTTGATTTTGATTCCGTTGACCACATGTGCCATATCATCGATGTACGACAGGTCTGGAACCAGTTGGTCCTCAAATTTACTCTTATTGTCAGTTAAAAAATCGGCGAGCTCAGAGCATAGTTCTGGACCATGAACCAAAGGTTGAGATTTATGGATAAACAACATTTCCCAATATTCCTGCAGCGAGTTGGAGTGAAGATACAAAGATCAGCGTATAAAATGCGACTTCCAGCCTGTTACACAACGACCTTTCCGTAACTATTTCTGTCCATATCAACCACCTCAACAGTGATCGATGCTCTGCTGAGGGACAAAGACAGCAATTGCATCATTACTGTTTCAGATAGCATTACTTTGTCGGTGTCACTTCGGCCAGACAATATACGCACAGTCACATGGATAAAATCTTCTTTTTCTGTACCCGTTTGGTAGTTCTCATAAGCGATACTTCGAACTTTAATGTCTCGTCCATCGGCTTCGAATAACTCTGAGTTCAGTGTTCCTAAAAACACTTTCTTGTTCAGTTGCTCGGCGTTAATTGTCGACGAGTGTTCGATAATACAATGAGGCAAATCTTACTCCTTTGGTTAACCTGGTATTAGTTATGTGCCGCTTTTTCTGACTATATCGATCCGTTAGGCGTTACTATTACCCGAGCTATTAAACGAATACATCCGCACTTCATCACGTGGAAACCAGCCTAACTTTTCATAGAATTTCTGAGCGTTAATATTATCGTTATACACGAATAAATGTGTCTTGGGGACACCTACCCCAGCCAATGCGTTAACCGCTTCAGTTACTAGTTGGCAACCTAGATTTTGTCCTCTAAATTCAGTACTGACCGCTAGATGCTGCAAATATCCACGACGGCCATCCGTCCCTACTAACACCGCACCAACCACGCCTTGTTTAGACTCTGCAATGAAGCTCAAGCCGGGGTTACGCTCGAGATAAGTTGCAATGCTCTGTTTTGAATCTGCATCGCGAATGCTCATACCTTCGGTTTCGCACCATAAGTTAATCACAGAATCATAATCGGCGATGCACATCTCTCGAATATTAATCACTTCACTTTCCTTGTGTTTGTTTATGTTCATCCTTGCCCTATATGATTACTCTGTTAGCGACTTGGTGAGAAACGCTAATGATGAGTCTAGAGGATAATTCTCAAGCACCATTTGGCATTGGTAGCCATGCTTCTCATAAAAAGGTTTGGCCTGAAAACTTAACGTGTCGACCAGTGATGAGGTACAGCCTTGAGACTGTGCGTACTCTTCTAGGTGTTGCAGTAACTGGCTGCCGACCTGCTTGCCTCTCATTGAGTCATCGACCCAAAGAAACTTGATCAATAGCCAGTTTCCCCAAAGATCCGCAATAACACCACCAACCTTAACACCCTCCTCCATGGCGTAATAGCCTACTTGAGATTTAGGTATGCCTTCAAGAAATGGCGTATTGTGTTTGATTAGACCAGCGCGAACTTCGTTGATGTCACTATCTGATGGGTCGGTATCTAACGCGTATTCCATTTGCTACGTACTCCTAGTCTGTCGAGTTGTATAAAATGACTCATTCATTATTGAAATTTCTGCCGGGGCAACAAGCCAATCTTCAAACTTTTTGGCGATCTCTTGCGTAGCTTGGGGGATGATCACCTGACGATAAAAAGGTGATGGAACAGATTAGGGTTACAGTCCATATGGTTGATAGATACTCAAAGAGACATTTCTTCATATGTATTGATGATTTTTATGGTGTCACTTAGGTCATTCTTTCCATTGAACTCATGCTGGATTGCAACAACATCACAACCACTTGCTTTACCTGCTTGAATACCTGCAGCTGAATCTTCAAACACGATAGTCTGTTCTGGTGAAGCGTTAAGCCCAGACAAAGCAAGATTGTATGCTTCGGGATCAGGCTTATGCTTAGTCACATGTTCCTGTGTGATAACTAGGTCAAAGGTATCTTCAAGCTTTAACGAGGTTAAGATATTTTCAACCATCCAAGTTGCCGCAGAGCTCACCACACCGCATTTTTTGTCAGCAAGTTTCAAGCTGTTGAGATAAGCCTTAGCACCATCATTCAATTCAAGTTGCTCACTTAGCATTTGCTCATAGTGTGAACGAAAAGCTAGATTAAACTCTGCCAAACTTGGAGCGATATCAGCATGCTTGAAAAAGTGGTTTGTCACCACCTGCCAACTTTCTCCCATCACCTCTTTGTAAATATTGTGGTCTACCGCTGCACCATAATCTTGACATGCTAATGCTAGAGCCTTGCCTTTTAGAGGTTCTGAATTAACCAATGTACCGTCCATATCAAATAGGTACACTTCATACATTTTCAATTTACTCTCCTTGTGTCATTTGCTCACCATTGTACTTTCTAGTTGTCGCTAATCCTCGAGGTAAGAATATGATCTTCCCATTTCCCTGCGATTTTCAGGTATTTCCTGGCGTAGCCTTCCTTTTCAAAACCAAGCTTAAACAAAACCTTTTCACTCGCTTTATTACGTGGCATATAGGTCGCCATAATTCTATTGAGACCGACAACGTCAAACATGTATCGAAGTGTGACCTCAAGAATTTCAGTCATAAAACCTTTCCCTTCATATTTTTGTGCCATGTGATAGCCCAAAAAGCATGCCTGAAAAACACCTCGAGCAATGGCGGTGTAACTGCAGACACCGACAACTTCTCTCGTTTCTTTGTCGATTGCGACAAATTTAATTTCTTTCCCGCTCTCGAATAACGCTTCACTGGCATGACAAAAGTCTTCCCAATACCCCAAGGTATAGAATTGCTCGTCGCGCATGGGAGACCAAGGAGCTAAATGACAGCGATTTTCTAGGTGATATTGTAAAAGCGCTGCTGCGTGTTGCTTACCCATTGCTTCAATCTGAGTTCGTGCCGTTTCTAACATTTCAAATGCTCACCTTTTTGGTGTACCAATCCGCATTACTTTGGTTCGCTTGAGAAACCCAATGTATTAGGCTTATAACCCAATGCATCTAAATCGATACCTTGCTCTGAAAGTAACTTCTCAAATAAAGGCAACAATGGACCTAAGTTTTCATTTAGAGTATCACGCACCGTGTCAACGACGACTTGAGTGCCACGCTCGATTTCGATATTGACGAAGTTACCTACTGATTTCGATGAGAAGACGGTCATTCGACGGGTTTCTGGGATCAACCAAACCTCAAACCACCCTTCGACTTTATTAACGTCAGAAACGGTTAAGCTAGCCCCATTGATTGCAATATAACCTTTCGGGAATACATATCTTTTCCACTCATTAGGAAGAACTAGGCGCACGCAGTAGTTATCTTCAATTTCGGATATTTGGATAATCGCGACATTAAAGTCAACGTGACCAGAAAGTGGGTGACCACCAATTTCAGCGCCGTCTCTTGCCGCCCTCTCAGCGTTCACTGATTGACCAACTTCATAATTGCTTAGCGTGGTAATTAATAGGCTTTGCAGCATGACGTCAAACTTTACTCGAACATCTGAGAGCAACTCAGTAACGGTCAAACACACACCATCAATTGCGATACTGGCACCAATTTCCAACTCGTGACAAAAGCCTGTCGGAAACTCTATGACGAACGTTCTTATTCCGTTGTTATCGCTGACTTCAGCAATGTTAGCAACGGTTTGTACAATACCTGTAAACATATCTTCCCTGTTATTGTGTTTAGTGTTGGCACAACGTGACGTTTGACTAATACCCAACGCCACTAGCCTAAATGAAAAATCGGTTACTCAACACAGAACGGCTTACGCACAAAGCTTTGGTTGGTCAATCTCAGGCTTTATGTTTTTTGTAAGCGCGGTGTCATTCAATTGCTGAGTGATCAAGTAAGTTATCGGTGTGCAATTTTCGGGTAGCTCATCACGCTCAAACCAACGTAACTCTTGGCATAAATGGGGCTCAGCATTCTGTATGTCGCCAGCCCATTCATGGCATAAGTAGAAATAGTGACAAATGGGTAGCTCTGGATCAGAGACAATCGCGAACAATGCTAAGTTACCAACGTCAACTGCGACCTCTTCTCGCGCTTCGCGCTCTGCTGCGGTCCGAGGTAACTCCCCTTGCTCTATTCTGCCGGAAGGAAATCCCCAATATTGGTCGAACGCTTCTGTGTTTTGACGAAAGCCGAGCAGAAACTTAGAGCCCGAAACAAAGATAATTTGGACTACATTCTTCATGAGTATCACAGTGTCGATTGGTAATATTTGACCATATCGTCTTGATTGATCGCTGGGCCTTCTAAGCTCTGTTGATCTTTCATGATCTGTGCCAGTGAAGGTAGAATAGAACGCTCGACTTTAAACGTATCAGACCAAAGCTTGCCTCTCATTACCGCCTTAGCGCAATGAAAGTACATAGACTCTACGGCGATTTTAATCACGACTTTTGGGGCTTTCTTCCCGTCAGGACAAGCGGCAAGCAAATTTGGATCGGTATGAATGCTGGCTTTACCTTTAAGACGTACCACTTCATCAATCCCATTAACTATCAGCAGTAATCCAACTTCTGGGTTATTGATGATGTTTTTTAAACCATCAATTCGATTGTTCCCCGAACTGTCAGGTATTAGGACCGTTGACTCATCGACAATCTTAATAAAACCGGGCTCACCGCCTTTTGGAGACAGATCCCCAAAGCCTTGAGAGTCTGTCGTCCCCAAAACCGCGAAATGGCAATGGTTGATCAAAGTAATCGCATGGGCATCCAGTGCTGGAAGTACTTTATTTTTAGCCCTTTTACTCGGCTCGGCATAAAGCTCATTTAATTGTTCTAATGTTTTTATTTCACTCATTGTTAAGCCTCTTCGTGCACTTTTGTGCATCTAATTTTCACTATAATTACAAATTTTTTAATGACTCGCGCAGTTTCTCCATACTTTGGATGCCGAGTTCACTACTTTTCCAACCAAACTGATCGCCCTCAAATCTTGGAAAGATATGTAGATGATAATGAGACAACTCATTAAACTCACCGTTATTTTGCAAGAATGAAATACCATCAGGTTTAAATGCCTCTTCAATACGTCGATACACCTGCCTAGCGACAGAATGAATTTCAGTGAGAACAACTTCTGGTACATCGATATAGTTGGTGTAAGGGTGTGTGGGACAAATCAAAATATGCCCAAAGTTGATCGGATTGTGGTCAGCAAACGCAACCACATCATCAGATTCGTAAACGATGACAGCCTCCATTTCGCGGCGAACAATTTTTTCGACTATTGTCATTTAAAATCTCCAAGTTTCAGTTTTGAGCACTTACCTTCTTAAAGGGCTATAGGCCGTACATCGCGCTTCATTACTTTTTGAGTGACTTGTACATGATGTAGCTGTTAATTGGACCAAATTTAGGATGCTTATATGCCTTTGGAATGGCACCGATAATACTAAAGCCAAGCCTTTCCCAAAGTTTGATTGCCGTTTTGTTCGTCGACACTACACTGTTGAATTGCATCGCCTCAAAGCCTAATTCAATCGCGACTTGTTGAGAGTGTTCGCACAAAGACCGAGCAATTCCCTGCCCCCTTGCCTCTTCGGAAACCATGTAACCGCAGTTACAAATATGACCGCTTGGACCCATTGCATTAGGCTTTATGTAATACGAGCCTAAAACAACGTCATTCTCGGTATAGACATAAGTTTGTGATGGCTGTTCACACCAAACCGAAAAGGCTTGTTCCATCGTCATTTCCGGATCAAATGCGTAGGTTTCTTGCGCTTGAATCACAGCCGAGAAAGTAGGCCAAAATGACTCAAAGTCAGATTTAGACATTTCCCTGATCATGAATTTCCTCCTAAACCAAATTTATGGCAACACGGATTCTACTACCACCAAGTTGACACATTGATGTGGTACTTATTTATCGGAGGCGCCCTGTTAATAATTAGTATGTTAGGAAAGGAGAACACAGCAGCAAAAGGTCAAAACTGAGTGGTTAGAAGAAGTTATAAACCTTCGCTAACTGGCTAATACATTTCCGTAACGTACTGACTACCATAGCAAATATGCCTCCATTCCGGATAGATGCGGAAGTGCGTAGTGATACACATTATTAACAAAGAGCTACTATAGATAAAATGTTTTATAACCCAGTTATTGAGGTAAACCGATCACCAACAAGCTCCGACAACAGACTATCTTGGAGCCTCTTCCTCAGTGAAGTTTGTTTTGAAGGTAAATGCGTAAGGAGAGTCTCCTACATCTCTGAGGTGCTCTAAACGTTCAATCGCTTCATCAAGGGTTGGGATGTGATCATCCTTGACCCACCAAAGCACATATGTGTCTTCCGCTAAGCGATGAAACCATTCGCCCTTTCTTCGCATAAAGTCACGATGGTGAGTTCGAAACATGAAGTTCTTTAACGCGTCGACCGATTCCCAGACAGACATATTGACGATCATGTTCGGATCATCAAACGCTTTTATGTTGGTTGCATCGCCAGATTCATCTTTAAGGCGCCACACAAACCCTTCACTACTTTCGGCAATGCCATTTACCAATTCCAAGTTATCGACGAAATCTTTAATCTCTGGTGCGTCTAAAGGGTATTTCGCGAGTGCGATATTTAATTGAGCGAGTTTCACAATGCTTCTTCCTTGAATGGATTATGATGGAAATAAAGAACGCTTCCTTGAGCAATAGCTAAGGCGATTCGCTAACCTTAACTCGTCACTGATGCTTCACACTGAAACACGGCAACTACCTAGGCGTTCTACAATTAATTTGAGTACATAAACTTGTTATGTAGTCGCTAATAAGTTCTGTCGATTCGAATAAAGAGCTAACTGGAAGGGTGAGATTTAATCGTTCTATATCTGCTGCATCATGGCCCTTCAGTCTCGCAAATTCACTCCAAGAACATTTATCGACTTTTTCGATAACGTTTGATTCAAATAAGAGTTGAGAAAACTGTTCTGGGCTATACCCCTTAGCTTCTGCAATAAAGTGCTGCGTTTCCGAAGTTGGGTTTAAGACCAAAAGTAAATAAAATTTGGCGACATCATAAACGTGCACGTATTGATTGTACCCTGTCGACGGAACAGCAACTTGAACCGTTTGTTCAGTAAGAGACTCGACGATTCGCTTTAATTGGCAATTGTCACCGCCATACACTAAGCTCGGGCAGTAAACAATATTCCAATTAGAACTCATCGCATGTTCAATTGTTCTTACGTCTAACTCAACGGCTGTGAGCGGGTTAAGTCTAAACTCTTTAAGATCTTGGTGAGATGCACGGCCAAATAACCAAACTCCCGAGGTGTGAATCTTTATTGCATTTTCACTTGCAAAATTATCAAGCTGCTTGATTAGCCTGGATTCAATATCGACAATTTCACTTGCTGAATACTCTGCCCAATGAGGACGCGCGCAGTTGATAATCACATCAAAGTAATTTTCATACCCTTTCGATACGTTTTTAGAATGAACCGAGCAAGGAACAACACCATTGTCCCTACAGTACCGAAAGACCTCCAAGCCACTTTCTACGAACATTTTATGAACGTGGCGACCAATATAACCACTGGTGCCTGATATCAAAACTCTCATTCGTTCCCTCAATTAAGTGCCAAGCCTTAGGCTTCTAACACTGGTAATTTATTTTACGAAAAAGCTTACATGACATCTGCGATTAGAAGTATCTAGGCAGGGTCCCTTTAAATGCCCTACCATCACTCGTAATGTACATGCAGTCAGAACCTTCAGTCACTGTAAACCCTAACCGCCTATAAAACGTTTTGTCGATATCACTATGTAAGAACAACACCGTATTATTTTGATGCTGGAGTAACTCATTCTTTATCATGTTAATTAACTTTGAAGCATAGCCTTTGCCTCTTAGCTCTGGAGGTGTAGCAACGGAACCAAGCCCACAGCTACCATCTTCAAGACCAAACACTCCCTGATAAACAATCAAGGAAGATAAGATTTTTTGATGTTCAATAAGCACATACCAAGTTCCCTTCTGATACTTATCACTTTTATTACAACAAGCTAGATACTCATCGACAGATGCGGAACCTCCCCATACATCAAAGCCCATAAGATAAATATCATCTAACTCATGCGTGTCTGCAGTTCTTAAAGTCATCATATTGAATTCCCAAATTCACTTACTGCTATTTTTCTTTCAACACCGCGCTACCTCTGCGTATCGGCTCCGCGAGATGAAGGTAACGGGTAAATGTGTCCTTTGGGCGTTCTAAATTGTTTTCAGCTAACACTCTAGAAGCCATGCCTCTGTGGTTATTACCGTGTGTGAGCAAGTGGAGAAGGACTTCTTCAACAGACATTGTCCCTATATCACCATCTATGAAGTTAAACTGAATGACTTTCTCTAACTCATCTTTTGAGGCTGACATTGCATACTGCACTAACCGAGTATCGTTATGAGCCATTCGCTCACGTAGCTCTGAAAAGGAAGGCGTTTCAACCGTATTATCAGCAGTGTATTTTTCCGGTTCTCCTAGGATTCGACTTGTAAAAAGACTATCCACTACAGTCGTATGATTCAGAATTCTTAAGAAAAATATGCCATCATTTTCCGGCAGTTTTGAAAATTGTCTCTCTCCAAAGTCGAGTAGCTGACTATTTGCCCATTTTTTGTATTCAAATGCTTTAGCAAACTGCATTTATTTGTCCTTTTTTGTTTGATTGACTCCCGTGCATTAAGAATTCCATAACCTTGGAAATCAAGCGAATCAACTGTGGAGTTTTAAAGTCCCAACTCTTATCCGCGCACGGGAACGGGGTCACACTTGGTTTGAAAACAAGTGCTGTAGCTTAAAGTTCCGATCGCTTGCATCCTATTTAGGGTTGCGGTATCAAAATAATGTTCTAAATGATTGCTCACGTTTTATGGTTATCAGGTTCTTTTGCAATGAGGAAAGCATCGCTTCGTACAAGAAATTACCCATACTGATGCGCTTCACGCCAAGAGCCTCTAACTCTTTAAAATTTGGTAATTCAGGAACACACATGACATTTATGGGCAGCAACGTGCTATCTACAACGGCTTTAATATCATCGGTTCCTTTGATACATGGAAGAAAAACTCCATCAGCACCTGCTTGCTGATAGGCTTGGATTCTCTTGATGCTCTCCACTAGAGGCTCTTTTACATCCATTAAAAATGTGTCAATGCGGACATTAATGAACACTTCTAGGTTGGCTTTGTTGAGCATACTTTTAACTTTTCTCAACGTTTGCGAGAACATCATCCAATCACAAAGTCGCCTCTCACGATTAACGACTACGCTATCTTCTATATTGATTCCGACCACGCCAACATTCACCAACTCAGTAATATTTTCATAGATTGCCTGCGGTGTATCTCCGTAACCTGATTCAATATCCACGCTCAGAGGTAGATCTGTTGCCTGTGCAATAGCTTTTACCGCCGATAGTATCTCTTCAAATTCGATATTTTCACCATCATCAAGCCCGTGACTGCGTGCAATCGCTGCACTCGATGTCCCAATCGCTAAAAAGCCGGTTTGCTCTGCAATTAAGGCGCTTGCTACATCCCAAACATTACAAATAACGAGTGGTTTTGATGCGGTATGCATTGTCTTAAACATGTCTGATACTCCTTACAGTGTTTTGGTTTCAGACATAGGCTAGCAACAGGCATAACAAAGAACTCGCCAGTTTCGGAAGTGAATAGTAAATTTATACCCCAGACTCTTTATGTACCGAACAAACAATAAGGCTATCGAATATACGCATCAGGTAGTTTGCTTAAACCAAACCACATTCGTAGTAGATTTGAGCCATAATTCCTCATCGCCTTGTGTTATTGGATGACTAGTAGGAAGCACCATTGATCTTACGAACAGGAATACGCGAGATAACTTCATTTTCAGCTATTCTCATATTTACTGCCAAAATATCCTCGGAGCATTTCTGCGTTGTTAGATAGTGCGTCAGGCACCCACATGCGTTACAACGGTGAAACTCTACTTCTTTGTCTCCCAAACAGTAAAAATCCGTATCTTCCTTCATACTGATTTGAACTTGGTCTGGAGAGAAGTACGCCCAAGCTGCAGCATAACGACGACAAATAGGACGGTCGCACTACCAACCTCCTTACACAACTAAGATGTGTGGCGGAAATTAAACGAAACACGGAACCAAGTGAAGATTACAAACCTCACAGGTTGGATATAGACACCAAAATCAACGCACAGTGTAGATGGCACGCATTAAGAATCAGCATCAAGTTTTTTGTTCTGTTTTTTTTCATATCTATCGATAGCGAAAACAAATTGTGCAACACAAATACACAGATAAACCAAAGTTATTACACCAAACCAAACACCACTGATCCACTTCGTAGATCCATAAACAGAATAGCCATTTTTTATGATATTACTTACTTCTATAGGCTCTCTCTGGCTTGAGACGCTCTTTGGATTAAATAGAACTTCGACTTTTCGATTATAATAGACTTCTCCCTCTTTAAATGTTGATGAAAGGTTTTTATCAACTCTGAACCTGGTCGGCATATCATCTAAAGTAAAAATAGACTCGCATATACGGCGCCGATATCTATTCTCGCAATAGGCTGACTCAATATTGATAACACCGACATGATGTGTGAATGAGGACAAATCACTATCCAATAAAGACATCCCGTAAAAACACAAATAGAGTAATGAAAATAGTACAACTTCCTTCATAAACACCTAACCAAGTAAGCTAAAATTAACTCAACACCACCCTCTACTGCAGCGAAAATGCGACACGTTAGTGGTCATTCTGAGCCCATACCATGTTCAAGGTACTCAATGATTGCCATCGATTCAGAGTAAATTAAACCATCAACCGAAAGTGCCGGAACATAACCAAATGGGTTAATATCGAGGTATGTTGTCGTTAGTTCATTAGAGCTAACTTCAATTCTATCGTAAGCTATTTGCTTGAAATTAAGCACCCACTCTACCCGTTCTGAGCTATTCGAGCCCTTTGCGCTATATAAAAAAATTGCCATCCCCTCTCCTTCAAAATGACATTTGATTGGAACCAGTTTGAGAGTAACTACACAATGATACAGCTACCTGTTGGAATCGCATCCAGGCGTTCTCCCAATACTTCTTTTAACAACTTATATGCTTTTTTTCCGGTGCAATGCCCCGTGTAGAGCTTATCAATTGGATACTCTGATAACGCAAGTCCAAGGTCTTTAATGTTTTTCGTAGTCCCACCAATGCTATCAAATAAGGGTAACCCCACTAAATGAAAGCCCCCGACAACGGCTTTAATTCGTTCTTCTGGAAAATGAGTAAGCGCGGTATCGACCATATTTAGGACACCACTATGCGCACAGCCAGTAAAAATAACGATGCCGTCTTCCTCTTTGATTACTAACAAAAGCTCATGATCGAATGAGTCCTGCTTCCATTCGTGCTGAGATTTTGTGTAAAGGTACTGATTCCCTTTTGGCTTTTCGTATTTATCGCTGATATCAGTAATGATAAATACGTTACGCGCAATCTCGGTCGTCTTATTCACGAACTTCAAGCGACCACTACTATTTTTCAGTAAATCCGGATTAATACCGACATTATTTTTAAAACCATAAGCACGGAAGTAGTAGCTACGCTCATCACTGTGTTTCAAAAACACATTGGCATTAGAGTTATGGCGAACAAAATCGATGGCGCCATTACAATGGTCGTGGTGTCTATGTGATATAACGGCTAGGTCTACGTCTTTGATCTCTACGTCGAGTAAAGGCGCATTTTGACAAAAAGTACCGCCACCTCCCATATCGAATAACATGCTTAGCGACTCAGTTTTGATATGCAGTGACAACCCGCGTTCAACAGCTAAATCAGGCCTACTGTCTAAGCGATTATTATCAACTAACGTCGTTATTTTCATCGTTTCTCTTATATTTTTTGCCCACTCTTCAGAGCGCAAACATCAATGCAACTTTGGTGCTAATTTCCTTGTGGCCTTGGCTCCGTTGCAGCCTTGAGTACTACATAGGCAAGAAAACCACTTATGACAAAGCCATTGCGTAATAGCCATCGAGTGTAAACTTTTTATTGCTGGTCACACATATTTCTACGATCACTCGTATAAGTACATTTCATCATGTATGTCAGATAAAAACTCTGTGAGCTCCCACTCAAAACCCGCTTTATCGTAAAAGTATGCTCGCTTTCGATGCGTTTCTCTTGGAGCATATATACCTCGACGATAGCCTTGTTCGACAAGTTTAGTTTCTATTGTTTGTAGATTTTGTACAACTAAACCAATATGGTTGACCCCATGGTTCTTATACGTTTCTTGAATAGCTCTTGGTGCGAGCGAGTCTAAGTGAGGCTCTTGAAGAGCGAAATAGCTTTGCTCATTTCCAACATGAACCCAACGATGGCGGCCAGGGAGGTCCACATCTTTACGTATTTTAAAGTCAGGGCCGACAATACTAAGAAACATCAGGGTTTCATCAATATCTGGAACAGTAATGTTTAAATGCTCTATCTGAGTCATGCTAAATAATCCTCTAGTTAGTGATACGAATAACAATCGAAAACATTCTGTTACTTCAACTTAACTTGAGGTCAAGCAAACTTAATCAGTAATACGATGCTAAGCGACTGAGTGAGAATTGCTACTACTGTCTTATCAATACTTAACTCACTTGAAGCCATGTCAACGAAGCTCGGAAACTACTTTTCGCTAATCAATAACCGTTGCTTTCAAAGTGTATGAAGAACATCAAAAGGTCGACATCATTGGCTTTCGTCACTCTAAATTTGTCCCCAACAATGCGAGAAACAGCAGACTTCCAGAAATATAGAGCCGCAGAGTTTTCTAACAACACTCGAATTTGCCATTTGCCTGTAAATACAGAAACGACCTGTGCTAAGGCTTCCTTGCCAACACCTTGCCCTTTAAATTTTCTGAGTACAAAAAACTGTTCAATATCATAGCTCGATAAATCACTAGGATAACGGCGAACCAATACAAACCCTGCGAGCTCGGCATCCACATAGATGAAATAGGGAATATGATCTTCTCGCTCCCAGTACACGTCAAACTGGGAAGAGTCGTAGCTGAATTTGCCCTCATTATTAGGGCTCCACTTCATATACTCGGTCATGTCGTATATGTAATAAGAGAACAAGTTCTCAAGCACTTTCCGTTCTTGTTCTTTAATCTCAATTAATTGTACTTCCATTGAAGGGCCTACCTATGAAATAAACAAGTTCAACTATGCTAATGAACGGGCTTTAGCGTCAACCTATTGCCTTGTCGAAAGTGGGCAAACCTGAAATGTTTTCTAACCAACTGACTTTCGACTCATTGTAGATATTTACATCTGGTTTTAGCTCACCTAACAAATCTGAGTCTAGGCAGCCGAGATGTAGAATATTTAACCCTGCGTATTTTGGATTTGAATTGAATATCGGTGTGCCACATTCACCGCAAAAGTGTTTTCGCGCATTTTCCGTCACATCACAAAAGGATAAATCACCAGTAACCAGCTCAAAGTCTGTCTGCAGTACTGCAACGTAAGTTGAAAATGCAGCTCCATTCATTTTTCGACATAAATTACAGTGACAATTGACGATACGCTTAAAGTCACCAGTGACTTTAAACTGTACAGCATTACAGAGACAACTTCCTAAAACCATTTAATACCTCATTACTAGCATTTAACCGAGTCACCCAACCACTTTCGTATTCATAACATCGACAAAAGCATGAAGCTAACTCACAAGTGACTAGTCGACTATAAGCCACTGATTAAATATCAAAAACACCAATCATAAAGATAGATACGGAACTGAGTAGCGATGCGCATCAATGAGCAATAGAAACGATAATATGGACGACGTTATAAGTACTATGGTTAAGTTCAGGCTACTTTTGGGGCAGAAAAGGAAAGCCCACTTAACGAAGTTATTTCCCGTTTAGCGCTAACCAATCTTGTTCATTTGGCATTGTTTCAAACTGAGGGATCCCGTCATTAACAAAACCTACATCCCAATTAGCGTGAGAACCAACATAAACATGGGCAGCAACTTTTGTATCTACCGCTTCAGTTAGCAAAGCAGCTGGAACCCAATAAGATTCGCCGCTAGAACTCATGTTGGGTACAGGGCTACCGCACTGAGAACAGAACTCCGATTTAAAACCCGAATGAGTAGAAAATGACTTAATTTGATGCTCGCCGGTACACCATTTGAATTGCGACTCTTTTATAATTAAAGCTGAATTTGATGAAGACCCCGAGACTTGGCGACACAATGAACAGTGGCATTGATAAATAAGGGGTAACACGCCTGACAACTCAAACGAGACAACTCCACATAAACAATTACCTTTCACTCAAATACTCCTTGTTAATACCTATAAAAATACGTTTGATCGGCACAGGCAAGCAATATCTAATGATGATTATCCAAAAGACTCACTACCACAGGTTAAATGGCAGCAACTCTTAAACTTGATATTCAGCCATTGCTAAACGGTACTCCACAGTATTTGCGTTACTAGAGGTAATCTCTTGAAAGCCCAACTTCTTCAACACCGAAGCGCTTTTGTGATTCCAAGAGTGAACACCAGCCCAAATTTCGCCTTGATAGCCGGAACTCTGAACTTGTGATAATAATGCTTTGCACATTTGCGTAGCAATGCCTTTACCCCAACATTTGGGACTAATCCAATAAGCTAACGCAAAACAATTTTCCAAAGGGAGTAACGTGACCTGACCAATAACTTGCGAATCGTTTAAATGCCGACAACTCCAAACATAGCACTTACCCTCTTCCCACTCTAAAGCACGTTCTAAACACCACTCTCGTGCTTGTTTGAGCGTTTTAATGTCTGCTAAAGGAAGCGACTTAGGGAACAAATCTGAACCTACAGATTTGAACAAGTAAAGGGCGTCATCAACGACCACTGGCCTAAATGTAAGATCTAAGCATTCGAATTCTCTTGTGAGTGTCAAAACTCCCTTCCTATCTACTAATATGCTAATAGCGCGTGCCGTCCTTTTTGCATGCCACCCAATTACCAGAACTTGCTTCTACCCACTTAAAATCGTCGTCCGGATAATGAGCTTTATCGCCTGCTACACGGCTACCTATTACAATAAACTTTGCTTGTTTGTCACTTCGGTTTACTAAATGATGCCCATTCTCGATACCACCGGGAAAACCAACGCACATTCCTCGCTTCATAACTTGCTCACCGCCATCCATGATTAAGCACAGCTCACCTTCAAGCAAATATAGGAACTCGTCGGATTTTGTGTGCCAATGTCTTAAAGCTGATTGCGCATTGGGTTCAAGTATCTCTAGGTTCACTCCAAACTGGGTTAAGCCAAATAGGTCTCCCAGTCCCTTACATTCAGAGTCCCCCAGAATTGATTTGTATGGCTCTGGAAACGGGTTAAAAGTGTCACCTATTAAGCTTGCAGTATCTTTTACTTTCGTCATATTTTTCCTCAGTGGGATGTGATGAAAAGCTCGACAGCAAAGATTGATAAGCTTCTCTAGCCTCAAGACTTAGCGAACTGTTAAAATGCTTTTAATCTGAATCCCTCAAGCTTGCATATTGAATCGATAAATCACTCTTTACATTAGATTTCTTGTACTTTGCCGATTTTTAAAAAAACATAGTCTTGAAATATTCCAAACTGAACCCTTCACCGGAAACAGAATCACCAAGCCTTATGAATCAGAACGGGGACAGTTGTTAGCTGTTTTTCGTTCCAGATATAAGTGGTAGTTTACAGATGTTTATTCAACCAACATATCGTATGATCACGCATATCATTCGAAAAATAATGTGATTCGTCAGCCAAATTGAACGCAATTTCAGTATTATTTTTATCGTATTTACTCTTAACCTTTTCAAAAAAGTCTTTCGCGAACTTGGCTGGAACCCAATCATCTCTCTCGCCATTTATAATTAGCATTGGGCGACTTTCATTTTCAAGAAGATACAAACATGGATCGATCTCTTTCATATACCTAATTGCTAACTTTTCGTCTTCGTTGAAAGTCTTATTGTCCGAATCTGCTTTTAATGCGAACTTCTCCAAACCGACGAAATCAGGAGAACCAAGAATAGGCACCGCAACTTTAATCTGGTTATTTTGAGTCAGCGAATAGAATGTAGACAGTGCCCCCATTGAAATGCCGACAAGAGCTATCCTTGATGGGTCAATCCGAATATCTTCTTGATAATGCTTAATAAGTGTATCAATGTCGTTTGCGTTCTGCTTGATAACCTGTGTCACCCTTTTAATAAAACGCGCGTGGCTATCCATGCTCTGAGCATTGCCATCATTCCTCTCACCGTGGCTATCTGAATCAAAACAGATGACTGAATAACCCTGGAGAGCTAGGTTTAACGCCAAATTAGAACCTTCATACTTATCATTGTTCCAACCATGACAGATGATGACTAAAGGGCTTTTCACCCACTCTTTATTGCAATAAAGCAAGTGTACAATCTCACCTAAAACAACTTTTTCGACTAAAACACCTTCCATGATTCCTCTTACCCTTAGTTATAAGTCACTTACGCTTCCATTTGTTAGTCGTCTATTAATACTTTTTGATAAGAGATTTTGTCTACTCCTTCTTTCAAATAGTCCTTATAACGACCTACTTCCTTGAAACCATGAGACTCATAAAAGTCGGGGGCTTGGAACGTATAAGTGTCAACTGCAATATTACGTATTTCTCGCTCTTTACAATACATCTCTATCTTTCGTATTAGTGCAGCTCCATACCCCTGACTTCTTTCCTTTTCTGTTAACCACAAAAATCTAATTTGAACTGAAGTCATATAGATAAAACCAGTTAAACCTCCGAGAATTTCTCCTGATTTATCGCGAACAAAAATTGCAAAAGACTCATCTGTGATTTCTGGTATAAATCTTCGATTGAAATCACCTAGCCCTTGGTAAATCTGATCGATATCTTGAGGGCTCGGCGAGTGAGTAAAAGTGATATCCAATGATTTTTCCTTAATTTGGTTGAAAAAATAATATTCTCGCAAAGAATAAACTATCGTTCTTTTTTTAATGCAGTCGGTTCAAGTTTATCGACAAGCTTCTTTAAATGGTTCTTAGCCAACTCATGGTTCCCTCGACTCATCCACTTAATGCAATTAAAAAGTTCCCAAGTAAGCCCTTTATCACCATTCGTATAGGCAGGAGAATCCTCATGTTTTGGAGCGGGTTCACTGGTTACCCTTTGTTCGATGATGCCTGTTTTATCGAATAGAACTTTGAATGGCTTTGAAATACTGAACGGTTCACTCAAATCTAAGCAGTGAACTTCGGTACTCGTTAAATCATTGAAGATATACTTTTTAAAGTAAGCATTATCATTGTGAAAGCCGTCAAGTAGGTAAAATATTTCCTTGTCGTGTTCAAAAACTGAGAAGCACTTATTGGCAGATTTATGGAAGTTGTTCTTCGTAAAAATAAGAATATCAGCATCCGAAACTCGGTCACCTTTCCCTGCTGCTAATGAGCCTAATAGCACAGCCGCTACTACGTCACTTTCTACCATAAAGGCTGAGCAAACAGAGCGAATAAGTTCACTTTGAAGGGGAAGATGCTTTAATTCTAGCTTTTCTGTTCTCAAAGTTACCTCCATTTTGATAGCAAAATATTTTCATTAAACAAAGCCGTCAAACCTGATCTTGAGGATAGATATTTCAACCAATTCGAACAACAAATGCCGAGAACCATGAATCAGGCTTTGCGATCTAGTGACAATTATATTGTCAATGTTGGACACCCAGTGCTTTCAAAGCTTGTGCACATTGATAAGTGTTTTTAAAGAGAATTGCGTTCATACCAACTGACTCTGCGCCAGCCACATTATATGGCATATCATCAATGAAAACGGTTTCTGATGCCTCTAAGCCATACTGATAGAGCAATGATTCGTATATTTCAACTTGAGGTTTAAGTAGACTAACCTCAGCGGAAACAATAGCGCCTTCAAATAAGTCCCAAAATGTATATGTTGCTTTTAAATGAGAAACAATTTCATGGACGTTATCAGTCAATGCAAAAACTCTATAACCTGCAGATTTACAACGTCTAATAAGCTCTACGGAGCCATAAATCAAGATTTGGGTTTGCTTAACGTAGTAAAATAGACGTTCACATTCTAATTCAGTGAAACCTAGCACATCACGGTATTGGGTTTTTGCATCATTTTCAGATAACAGCCCTTTGTTTAGATTTAACCAAATATCAGACTGAAATACAGACTTCGCTTTCTCTTCTGCAGATGCGCAATCTCCAAAAGTAAGACGAATAATCTCTTCAGGTGACCAACGAACGACGACATTGCCGATGTCGAAAACAATATTTTTTATCCTTTCAGAACTCACTATTTACTCCTTTAAAATGAATGAAATGGCTCGAAAAATTCACCAAACACCAAACACCAAACACCAAACTAAAATACTCTCAGAACAGTGTTCACCTATCACCTTTCAACGACTGATAAAATCACTGGAATATGAATCAAGTTTAATTTCTTTGCTTTCGTAGGCCATAGCTACAGTGAAGCATAGAGCTCACTCAATGTCGGAAACTGAGAACAATCCCAGCCGCTTGGAAGCCTTATTTCATTACACGACTTCACTAACTCAAGAGCTTTAACACTATCTGAAGAACAACTGACCTCTGCAAGTTCGTCTAGCAGAGTTAATTCCCACTCTCCAGAAATAGGGGTTATAAATTTAGGCAGTATGCCCCAACCGGTATCCCACGTATGCATTTCAAATTTTGATAATGCATATAAGTCTCGAATTAGGCTCCCTTTGATAAAGGCTAATCCTTTGAAATCTCGAAAACCAAAATTTTCATCAGACTCAGCGTTTTGACGACATAGCTTCCAAGCCCGCCCAGCTAGGATAAAGCTTGATGACGGTACATCACACGGATCAAATTCAAAGTTCAAGACTTGGCGATGAATATCGTCTAACTGAGCATCGACGGCTATCCACCCTTTTTCTTTGTTCCAATACTCACATACCCAGTGATCTTCAAAATGGTTTTGAGCTAAATAAGTCGCAAAGCCACTCCTTAGTCTCGCTGGTATTCCTTTTGTTCTCAATACTGCGCAAACTAATAGTGAAAAGTCTCTACAAATACTGATCACTCTATGGTTTGGTTTCTTGAAAACGTGTGAAGGCTCACCTGATTTCGACATTGCTAAAGAGACTAAATCTTTAGCATACCGAGTCTGCATTTCGGTCAGCTTGTTTAACGGATCAGCCTCAACACCGTAGTGCTCTAACCAATATGAGTGAATAAGATTCCCTTGAACAAACTTACATATACCCATTATATCATCAGATATTTTACGGATGTCTAACAGGTCATTAGTTAGCTCTGTAAACTCCGTGTTTTCGGTATAGTCATTGATAAGCATCTGTTTCTAATCCTTTGTAGATATCTGTACGCATAGGTTGAAACGAGATTTACAGAAACAACCTCAAATTGAACGTAACCCGGTTCAGAGTAAAAATACCAAGCGTTATGAATCACCCTTGAACAGTTTGCGTGGTATCAACTTTTGACCATACGAGTGTGACTCGCTCTTTTAGCCCTTTACCAGATAACCATAATCGACCATCTTTTAGTAGCTCAACTTCACGCTCCATACGTTCACCTATAACAGATTTCACGCTAGACTGAAGCCCAAAGTGAAACACACGATTGTTCTCTAAATCTAATTCATAAGTAGCGGTATAGAAGTTTGATTCTCTCTTTTTATCTTCGTCTGTAGGATTAGTTAGTGGATCTCTATTCTGTGCGACGCTAACAAACCCGTTGTCTGTATAAATTAGAGTACCGTTTTGTTTCCCCGGCCAATTAAACATTTCACCTGATTCTCTATGGATGATGAACTCATCTAAAGACCAAACACCAACCAGAATTTCCTTTGATAGTTTCACTTGTGCTTCCTTAATTTCCTGGGGACCTAACCTCAATGAAGTTCTAAACAATAGGAAACTCAGTGCTATAAGAGTTGCATACGTTACGAACCACTTTTAAATGTTTGTTATATGTTTAGTTACACCTTGTCCGCAAAATAAGACATGATTTCTTCTGTAGTCATCTCATTAGTCTCGTTGGCAAAGCAGTAATAGCTTGGACGCATGTCGCTAAAGTATTGCATGTCCATTTTCAAACCTTCTATGTTTGGAAATAGGCCCACTGGCATGTTGTATTCGCCTGTTTCTTTGAACTTGTAAAACAAATGAGTGCCGCACTCAAGACAGAAACCACGAGAAGCCCAAGAGGATGACTTGTACATTTTTACTTTGTTTTTCCCCTCAATTTTGACTTGAGTTCCACATTTAACTGCGAAAAAAGGTGCACCACCCCAAGTTCGACATGACTGACAATGACAAACAGTGAAATTAGGGTTGATGCTTTCTGCTTTGATTTTTACAGCGCCACATAGACAGTTAGTCTCTACGTAAGACATTAAATTACTCCTAAATTGATGAAAACATATAACGCCCTGCTAAGGGCAGTAACGTAACAGAAAGCCCCTGCATACCACTTTACATACTGAAACCAACGCATAGAGAATGCCATGTGTTACAAATCAGCCTTGTGTCATTTGTTAGTACATCCACGACTTCTATTTATATGCCACAAGATATTGAAAATTCGAATTATACAAAAGCTTTTTAATAATGAAGTGTGGCGGGTAGCTACAAAACTTAAACGCGATTAAGAGGCGAAAGTTAGCTAAAGGAAAACGAACTGAACTCCCCTACTTTTACTGATTTTAAGTTAGAAAAGGATTCGTTCCTCGCACTTAGCCAGCAACACCAAAACTCATGACCATTGATGTCAACCCCGTACTAAAGCACCGTTAAGGTTTGAGAAACGTAATACCTTATTAACCTCCGCATGATACGCAATGTAAAAATGCCACGCGTTGTAAATCACTCTTAAACACTTGTTAAGTGGGTCGGTGTGTAGAGTTAATAAACAGGTATAGTGCAAAACCCATTGTTTCACGTCCCCACTTTAAGTACGCATCTTTCCAGTGTCGTATCGTTTTGACTTTGTCCAACAACTCAATATTCGCAGGATCTAGTAACAACTCTCGTTCGGATGCCAACCAAAACGAACTTTCAAATGTGTCCCAATCTTGATAGGAAGAGTGAACAGCATAAACGCATTCGAGGCCTAACTGATTGCCTGCTTCTATATTTTTTAAGTTTGACCTTAATTCTAAAGGATCAATACCTGTTGCGAGTAAGTATTCCTCATCTGGCTCTTTTCGCCAATACGCATCCCCAAGTACAATTACGCCATTGGAAACTATAAGAGATTTCATGTCAGATAATGCATTGTCTAAAGCTTCACCAACATCGCCAAAAGCATGAGTAGAGCCTAAGCTAAAACACGCATCAAATGCGCCCCTAGGCAACTCAACATCTTTGAATGCAGATGTATGAAAGGTAATTTGGTCCAAATACGATTCCAGATTTTCCTTTGCTTTAGCGATTTCCAATTCATCGTTATCAATGACTACCGCCCGACAATTAAATTTTTCTATAACTCTTTTAATTAACTCGCCATTACCACAACCAACATCTAAGACTAAAGAGTCCTCATTTAGCCATAGCTCATCTAGTAAGTTATCTATACAACTTGGGTTAATGGGGCTGTTATATTCCATGATTACCTTCCATGCTATTTTCTAATTTAAACACTTAACAGAATGATTGATATCAGAAGCACATAGACATAATGACCCCCACGAAAGGTGCTAGCCTCCAATATCGTGGGTTAGCT